>NZ_NCAS01000002.1:0-223583 GCF_002255515.1 Acidiphilium sp. 20-67-58
GAACGCGCCCGGCGGGATGAGGCGCTCGAGGCGGATATCCGGCGCGTGTTCGCGGAGAATTTCGAGGTCTACGGTGCGCGCAAGGTCTGGCGGCAGTTGCAGCGGGAAGGATGCGCTGTTGCCCTCTGCACGGTGGAGCGGTTGATGCGGATCATCGGCCTGCAGGGCGTGATCCGCGGCAAGCCGGTCAGGACGACGATCAGCGACAGGGCGACACCCTGCCCACAGGACCGCGTCAACCGCCAGTTCCAGGCGCCGGCGCCGAATATGCTCTGGGTCTCCGACTTCACTTATGTCGCGACCTGGCAGGGCTTTGTGTATGTGGCGTTTGTCATCGATACATTCGCCCGGCGTATCGTTGGCTGGCGGGTAAGCCGCACGGCGCATGCCGGCTTCGTCCTCGATGCCCTGGAACAGGCTCTTCACGACAGACGCCCGGTGCGTAGCGGCGGGCTCGTCCATCATAGCGACCGGGGCAGCCAGTATGTCTCGATCAAATACACCGAGCGCCTGATGGAGGCCGGCATCGAACCGTCCGTCGGCAGTGTCGGCGATAGCTACGACAACGCTCTCGCCGAGAGCATCAACGGCCTTTACAAGACCGAGGTCATCCGTCGTCGCGGGCCGTGGAAATCGTTGGAGGCCGTCGAGTTCGCAACGCTCGAATGGGTCGACTGGTTTAACCACAGGCGCCTTCTCGAGCCGATCGGCAACATCCCGCCCGCCGAAGCCGAACAACGATATTTCGCCACACTCGACCAGATGAAGATCGCCGCTTAGCTTAACTCAAATGGCCTCCGGCAAACCCGGGGCGGTTCATCCGGCGTCGGCCCGCCAAGATCAAAGCGCAGGAAGCGCATCCAGGACAGGCGGTCCCGGATCATGAACTCCATCCTGGCATCGCTCAGATTCTGCTGGGCCTGAAGGATCAGCGCCTTGAACATCGAAACAGGGTCGAAGGGCGGGCGGCCACCCCTGGCTCCGTCCCCGTAGCCCAGTCCTTCAACCAGCCAGCCACGGAAATGCTCGAAATCGACCGTCGCTTCCAGAACCTCCAGCGGGTCCCCCGTCTTGCTCAGACGCTCAAGATGCTCCGAGAGCCCGAATAGCGACCACGCCTCCATCCACCCGCCTCCAATTCACGACCCGCTCAGTGAATCACGAATTCAACAACCTTCACAGGGTTATTGCGGGTGTCCAGCTGATTGGACGCCATATTCTCACGAGGGATCTGCTCCGGGACAGAGAACCCGAAATTCCGCTGCAACCGCTCCACAGCAGTGCTGAATCCTTCAGTTGTTCCGATCCATTCGAGGACATCTCAAGCGTCTTACGCTCAATCAAGTTCTTATCCGCATGAGCGGAAGTCGTTGGCGCACTCGGCGGGCTTGAAGATATCGGCGAGCCTGCCGACGAGGTCCAACATGGCAGAGACGGTTCGCTCACCGGCTTTTTGCAGCATGGCCTCGAGGCGGGCGAAGGCGTTTTCGTTCGGGTTGAAGTCAGGGCTATAGGGCGGGAGGAAGCGTAGTGTTGCGCCTGCGGCCTCGATGAGCACCTGCACCGATGCACGTCTGTGGCTCGACAGGGTATCCATGATGACGACGTCGCCCGGCCGCAGTTCCGGGACAAGGATAAATGCAATGCGGGCTGCGAACCAGTAGCCGTTGATCGGCCCATCAAGCACCATGGGCGCGACCATGCTGGTCATGCGCGGGTCGGCGACCAAGGTGGTGGTCATGCGGTGGCTGTGCGGGAAGCCCATTCGCCGCCAACACGCGAGTCGCCGGAGCCCCGATCACGACTTGAGCCGCGCAAGGCACGCCACGGGATCCATGACTTTTAACTCAACGAATATAGCCGCTGGAACGCGATCGGATGCACCCGAACTCCGGGTTCATTTTGGCAACGCCCCTGCGGTTCACGGTCCCGGGGAGTTGCTTTAAGAACTCCCGGCAATTCCGGCCACCGAGGACCCATGATTCGTCTGGATAATATCAGCAAGCAGAACGGCACCCGCCTGATCTTTGTCGAGGCGTCAGCTGCCTTGCAGCGGGGCGAGAAGATTGGCCTTGTTGGCCCCAATGGTGCTGGGAAGTCCACACTGTTTCGCCTGATCACCGGTCAGGAGCCTCCCGACGAGGGCAACATCCTCATCGATCGCGGCATCAGCATTGGCTTGTTCAGCCAGGATGTCGGCGAGATGGCGGGCCGCAGCGCCGTAGCCGAGGTGATCGCCGGTGCCGGACCGGTGAGCGAGGTGGGTGAGGAACTGGCAAAGCTCGAAGCCGCTCTGGCCGATCCCGAAAAGGCCGACCAACTGGATACCATCCTGGAACGCTATGGCGAGGTCCAGGCGCGCTTCGAGGAACTGGGCGGCTACGCACTGGAGGGCAAGGCGCGCGAGGTGCTCGACGGCCTCGGCTTCAGCCAGGAGATGATGGACGGCGACGTGGGCCTGCTCTCCGGCGGCTGGAAGATGCGCGTGGCACTTGCGCGCATTCTGCTCATGCGCCCGGACGTGATGTTGCTGGACGAGCCAAGCAACCATCTCGACCTGGAGAGCCTCATATGGCTGGAGCAGTTCCTCGCCGGTTACGACGGCGCGCTGATGATGACCTCGCACGACCGCGAATTCATGAACCGCATCATCAACAAGGTCATCGAGATCGACGGCGGCAATCTCACCAGCTTCTCCGGCGACTATGAGTTCTACGCCCGCCAGAGCGCCCTGAATGAGAGGCACCAGCAGGCGCAGTTCGAGCGCCAGCAGGCGACGCTCGCCAAGGAGATCGCGTTCATCGAGCGCTTCAAGGCCCGTGCCTCGCACGCCGCGCAAGTGCAGAGCCGGGTGAAGAAACTGGACAAGATCGACCGGGTGGAGCCACCCAAGCGACGCCAGGCCATCGCCTTCGAGTTCCGCCCCGCCCCGCGTTCGGGTGATGACGTAGCCAAGCTGCGCGGCGTCTCCAAGCGCTATGGCAGCAAGGTGATCTATGACGGCCTCGAATTGCTGATCCGCCGCAAGGAGCGCTGCTGCGTGCTCGGCGTGAATGGCGCGGGCAAATCCACGCTGCTGAAGCTGGTAACCGGCAGCACTTCGCCCGATACCGGCACGGTGACCCTGGGGGGCAGCGTGAAGATGGGTTACTTCGCCCAGCACGCCATGGACCAGCTGGACGGCGACGCCACAATCTTCGCAACACTCGATGCTGCCTTCCCGCATGCGGGCCAGGGTAGCCTGCGTACGCTGGCCGGGGCATTCGGTTTCTCAGGTGACGAGGTGGAAAAGCGCTGCCGCCAGCTCTCGGGTGGGGAGAAGGCGCGGCTCGTCATGGCGTTGATGCTCTACGACCCGCCAAATTTCCTGGTCCTTGACGAGCCCACCAACCATCTCGACCTCGCGACGAAGGAGATGCTCATCACCGCACTCTCGAACTACGAGGGCACCATGTTGTTCGTCTCGCATGATCGCCACTTCCTCGCCGCGCTTTCTAACCGGGTATTGGAGCTCACCCGGGAAGGTATCCATGACTATGACGGCGGATATACCGAATACGTGGCCCGCACGGGCCAGGAGGCACCCGGTCTGCACGGGTGAACCAGGCCGGGGCCGACACCGGTCGGTCCGCTTCCCGGTTGGCACGTCGGAAAAGCGGCCGTTCCAAAGTCGATCCAGGTTCTGGACTCGACTGATCAATGATGTGACGGCGAGGACGAGGCAGATACCTGCGAGCACATTTCGTGCGGTTTTGTCTTGGAGCATCATCCGATCAGATGGAGTCATCTGATCGGATGATGCTCTGTTTATGAATAAGTTAGAGCACGGCATCCGATTCGGATGGATCGGAACGTGCTCTAGCGTGTGGCGATGCGCGGCGGGTCCGCGCAGGCGACAAGAGCCGCAAAGACCTCCTGCCAGAGGCCTCGTTGGCTCCAGCGGTTGAACCGCTTGATCACACTGGTTCGTGGTCCGTAGGCCCCAGGAAGCGCTCGCCACCGCAAGCCCTCGCGAAAGCGATGCAGGATGCCGCTCAGTACCCGGCGGCCATTGGGTTCATGCGAGGAGCCGCCCGCCCAGCCTCTCACGGCATCGAAACGATAATCAAACGGCATTGGAATCCCCGAGCCTGAGCCGGCATCTTTACGAAGCCGCACGAAGCGATGCCGGAAGGGCGGAGGCGGGAGGCGGCGACGATCCGCACGACGGATCACGCAAGGAGGATACGATGAAAACAATCTTTCTGCTCGGCGCCCTCGCGCTCGCCGGCACCGGCACGGCCCTCGCCCAGCAGGGCGATGCCGCGACAGCCCGCTCGCCGCAACAGACCGCCGCCATGAAGGCTGATATCACTCATGTCGAAACGCTGATCACCAAGATCAACCGAACCTATCATACCGATTTTGCCATCGCGCCGCGGCGCGAGCACGAGGCGATGATGCACATGGCCCGCGCCGAGATGGAGATGGCGAAGGCGATGATGGACGAGCAGATCAACTTCAACCCCAGCCCGCTTGGCGGCTTTCCTGGCGGCAGCTGAAGCATCAGGTCTCCCCGGATCGGGGACATGAAAAAGGCCGGAGCGCGTCGCGCCCCGGCCCGTCTTCAAGCCATGCGGCCAGCTTACTTCTTCGGCAGCGCGAAGATCGCCACCGCGTCGCCATACGGATAGCTGAGCTGGAAATTGCCACCGGCGGCCACCGCGATGTATTCGCGGCCATTCACCGAATAGGCAACCGGCGGGGCGTTCACGCCGGCGCCGAGGTTGAACCGCCACAGGCGCTTGCCGGTCTTCGCGTCCATCGCGTCAAACCAGCCATTGCCCTCCCCGGTGAACACCAGGTTGCCCGCCGTCGCCAGGACGCCGCCCATCATCGGCTCCGGCAGCGTGTCGTTCCAGCGGATCTTGCCGGTATCGACGTTGATCGCCGTCAGCGTGCCGTTCTGGATGCCGTGATCGACATTCTTGAACGTGCTGCCGAGGCGGATCTGGCCGGGGATGGCCGGGCTGCTCTTCTCGTTGGTGAAGGTCATGAGCTGGTTCATGCCCATCACGTACACGTCGCGGGTCATCGGCGAGAACGCCGGCGGCGACCACTCGGCGCCACCATTCGCACCCGGCAGCATCTGCACGCCCTTCGTCGTCGGCTGCGCGAACATGTTCTTCTGCATGTCGAACGGTTCGGACTTGCGGATCAGCTTGCCGGTCTCGCGGTTGACGATGTAGTACCACGCCGTCTTGCCCGCCTCGCCGACGGCCGGAACCATCTTGCCGTGATCCCGCACGTCGAACAGCATCGCGTTGCTGACGGCGTCATAGTCCCACACGTCGTGCTTCACTTCCTGGTAATACCAGACGAGCTTGCCGGTATTGATGTTCAGCGCGACGATCGAGTCGGTATAGCGGTTGTCGCCCTTGCGCGCCGAGCCGTTGAGGTCGGGGTTCGGGTTGCCGGTCGCGAAGATCAGCAGGCCCCGCTTCGGATCGACCGTCGGCGTCGTCCACACGGTGCCGCCGCCGGTCTTCCACGAATCGCCTTCCCAGCCGGCCTTGCTGTCGGTGGTATGGAAGCGCCAGATCTGCTTGCCGGTCGTCGCGTCATAGGCCGCAACGAAGCCGCGGATCGGCCACTCGCCGCCGGCGCTGCCGATGATGACCATGTTCTTGTAGACGGTCGGCGCCATCGTCTCCGAATAGCCATAGCGCGGATCGGCAACCGTGGTCGACCATTCCTGCTCGCCAGTCTTCGCGTTCACCGCGACGAGATGATCGTCCAGCGTCAGCATGTAGACCTTGCCGTTCGACGCCGCCGCGCCGCGGTTCACCGGGCCGCAGCAGATCTGGTTCTGGCCGTCCGTGTAGGTATAGGTCCACAGCGTCTGGCCGTTGGTCGCGTTCATCGCGATCAGCGCCTGCTTGGAGTTCACCATCGGCGTGGTCAGATACATCACGCCATTGACCACCAGCGGCGTGGTCTCGAAGCTCGCGCTGTAGCCGGTCTGCGCGATGGCAACCGGCGCGAGATCCTTCACATTGGCCGAATCGATCTGCTTGAGCGGCGAGAAGCGCGAATTGTCGAAATCGCGGCCGTTGACCAGCCAGTTCGCATCAGCCTTCGGCGCCGCTTCCAGCATGGTGGTGGAGACATTGACGTCCGAGGTGATGGTCTTGCCGACCTTCGCGGTCTGCCCGCCGGTCTCCGACCCCTCGGCCTTCACCGCGCCGGCCTGCGCCGACTGCGCGAGGGCGAGGCCGAGCAGTGCTGCCGCCGGCAGCGCGGCAAGCCGAACCCGGCGCATGAGGCGGGATTGATTGTCCGTTGTTGTCATTTTGTGAGTTTCCCCTGTGGTTTCAGCCAGATCCGGCCGCACGCGGGCAGCCGGCAGTCCGTCCAACGTCAGGACTTGCCCGGATAAGGCAGCATCTTGACGCAGGAGGCGGTCTTGGCGTCGAGCGCTGTGGCGCCGGACGGATAGCCGTTCTGCTGCAGGATATACGCGAAGATCGCGTCATATTCGGCCGGCTTGAGGCTGCCGGGCGCCTGATACGGCATCTGCGACTTGATGAAGGCAAGCAATTGCGTACCGGTGATCTTGGTGAAGTCGAGATAGGACTTGAACTTCGCCCCGCCGATCGCCGGGCCCGAGCCGCCCTCCAGATTCGTCATGTGGCAGGCAGCGCAGTTCGTATCGTAGAGGGTCTTGCCGGTCGTCGCCTGTGCGGTGGTGAAATCGCCGCTCGCGCAGCCTGCCGAAGCAATCCCGGGCAGCGCCAGCATCGCGGCGGCTGCCAGGGCGAGCACGGCCCTGTGTCGGTTTGTCATGAATGTTCCCCATGTTCAGTAGGCCCGCAACCGGGCGTTGTTCTCATATTCGTTACGCGGCACCTAAATGAACCCCGCGGTCCTGTAAAGCGGCGGCGATTGCGGCGGCAGCGAAATGTTCCGCTTCGCCACGCCTGCCCCGGCCGCGTCTGGCCGGATGCGCGGGAATCGTCGTAGCCTCGCCGTAAATTTGGCGCATCGGAGTGGAGAATCGCATGGCAACGCACCCATCCTGTCTCATCATCGGCGCCTCGCGCGGCCTTGGCCTCGCGATGGCGGAGGAGTATCTCGGCCGCGGCTGGCACGTCACTGCGACGGTGCGCGGCGCCGCCCGCACCGGCCTGCACGACCTCGCCGGGCGGGACGGCGGGCGGCTCGTTATCGAATCGCTCGACATCAACGATCCCGGCCAGCTCGCTGCCCTGCGCGCCCGGCTGGAGGGGCAGGTATTCGACCAGCTCTTCGTCAATGCCGGAATCGCCAACGACCCGGCGGCGCCGATCGGCGCGGTCAGCACCGAAACCTTCGTCGAGCTGATGGTGACCAACGCGCTCAGCCCGATGCGCGCGGTCGAGGCGCTGGGCGACCTCGTGGCACCGGATGGCGGGATCGGGCTGATGTCCTCCGGCCTCGGTAGTGTGGCCAACAACACGACCGGCATGTTCGAGGCCTATCGCGCCAGCAAGGCGGCGCTGAACACGCTGATGCGCAGCTACGCCGTCCGTCACAAGGGCTCGTCCCGCAGCCTAGCCCTCGTCGCCCCCGGCTGGGTGCGGACCGAGATGGGCGGCCCGCAGGCAACGCTCTCCATCGGCGAGAGCATCCCCCGCGTGGTCGACCAGCTGATCGCCCGGCGCGGCACGCCCGGCCTCGCCTTCTTCGACTATACCGGCGCCGAACTGCCCTGGTGAATCATTGAGTGAACCATCGAGATGAGTTGTTGAGATGACCTCCCCACACGCCGCGTCGCAGGTGCGAGAGACGGACGGATCGGTCGGTTCGGGCCGCCCCACGCAATCGGCGCGCGACCGGACCCGCTGGGTCAGCGGGGCAGGGCGCTATGTCGCGGATATCCAGCCGGCGGGCGCGCTGGCGGCCGCCTTCCTGCGGTCGCCTCACGCCCATGCCGCGATCGTCTCGCTCGATGCGGCGGCGGCGCGGGCGATACCGGGCGTCGTCGCGGTGCTGACCGGCGAGGATTGCGCCACCGCCGGCTTCGGCAATTTCCGCGCCCTGATGCGCTACGGCGCCGAGGGCGAGCGCCCGCTCATCGCCCCGTTCCGTCCGGTGCTGGCGCAGGGGCGGGTGCGCTATGCCGGCGAGCCGGTCGCCTGCGTGGTCGCTGAAACCCTTGCCGCGGCGATGGATGCGGCGGAGGCGATCGCGGTGGAATACGACATGCTGCCCCCGGTGGTCGGGCTCGACGCAGCACCTCACACCCCGCCGATCCATCAAGAGGCGCCGGGCAATCTCGCCTTCCTGCATGCCGCGGGCGATGCCGCATCGGTCGCCGCCGCCTTCGCCGCGGCGGTGCATGTGGCCGCAGTGCGGTTCGACCTGCCGCGCCTCGCCCCCTCCACGATGGAGCCGGGCGGCATCGTCGCGCGGTATGACGCGGCTTCGGCCGTCTATCACCTCGCCACCCCGCACCAGGGTATCAACGAGATCCGGCTCGATCTCGAGGCCGTGCTCGGCGTCCCGGCCTCGCGCATCATGATCGAGCTGCCCGATGTCGGCGGTGGGTTCGGCCTGCGCAGCCCGGCCTATCCCGAGCACGCCGCTCTCCTGCTCGCCGCCCGCGCCACCGGCCGGACGGTGCGCTACGTGCCGACCCGCGGCGAAGCCTTCCTCAACGACAATCATGGCCGCGGGACCAGGCTCTCCGGCCGCCTCGCGCTCGATGCCGATCTCCGCTTCACCGCGATCGAGATCGAGTATCACGCCGATCTCGGCGCCTATGTCACCACCGTCGGCGCCTTCGTGAACGTCCATAACGCGCTGCAATCGGGCACCGGCACCTACGCGATCCCGGCGGCGCATGCGCGGTTCGCGCAATATTTCACCAATGCCGGGCCGCTCGGCCCCTATCGCGGCGCCGGGCGGCCGGACATCGCGCTGCTGGTCGAGCGCCTCGTGGATGAGGCCGCCGCCGCAACCGGCGCCGACCCGCTCGACCTGCGGGCGCGCAACGCGATCCCCGCCGCTGCCTTTCCCTGGCGCACCGCGCTCGGTGCAACCTATGACAGCGCCGACTATACCGCGCTGATCGCCGCCGCCCGGGTGGGATCCGGCTGGGACGATATCGCCGCCCGCCGCGCCGAAGCTGCCGCGCGCGGCGCGCTTCTCGGGCGCGGCGCCGCGCTGTTCACCGAAATCGCCGGCGGCGGTGCAGCCGCGCAGGACGAGGCGAGGGTGACGCTGTCCCTCGCCGACGGTCGCGCCGTAGCCCGGATCGAGACGGTGACCGGCGGTAGTGGGCAGAGCCAGGCGGAGACCTATGCCTTCATCCTCGCTCGCGAAACCGGGCTCGACCCGGCTGATATCGAACTCGTGGCAAGCCCGCCCGGCAGCACGCTGGCCGGCGCCGGTTCGATCGGCTCGCGCTCGACGGTGAGCGCCGGCAGCGCGGTGGCCGATGCCGGTGCCGCCCTGCGCGCGCGGTTGCTCGGCCTCGCCGGGCTGCGCGCCAACGAAGCACCGGAGGACCTCGCCATTGCCAGCGGCGCCATCCTCCGGCGCGACGGCTCCCCGGTGATGACCCTCGCCGCGGCGGTTGCGGCCGCCGGCGGCGAGATCGCCGTTACCGGGGTAAAACCCGTCGCCGCGACCTTCCCCTCCGGCTGCCACGTCGCCGAGGTGGAGATCGACCGCGAAACCGGGCTGGTCCGGCTGGTGCGCTACGTCGCGGCCGATGATTCAGGCGTGTTGGTCAATCCCCGTGTCGCCGAAGGGCAGATCCATGGCGGCATCGTCCAGGGCGTGGGCGGCGTGCTGGGCGAGGGGATGCGCTATGATTCCGCCGGCCAGCCGCTGACCGGCAGTTTCATGGACTACACGATGCCCCGCGCGGCCGACGTTCCCGGTTTCGTCACGCTCGACCTGCCGACCCCATCGCCCAACAATCCGCTTGGCGCCAAGGGGCTGGGCGAGGCGGGCACGACCGGCGCACTGCCGGCGGTGGCCAATGCGGTGGCGGACGCGCTGCGGTCGATCGGTGCGACGCTGCCGCCTTTGCCCTGCACCCCGCTGCGGGTCTGGGAGGCGATCCGCGAGTCGGAATTTTGACCCCGCTCAGATCGCCGCGGCGTGCCGCCCCGCCTGGCCGAGCCAGGCATCGAAGGCGGCGGCGGCATGGCGCAGGAACGGCCGCCCGGCCTCGGTGACGATCACGCGGCTGCCCTCGCGGCGTAGCAACCCATCCGCCTCCATCGGCGCCAGCGCCGCGCCTTCGGCGCCAAAACGCTCAGGATCGGCGTCGAACGTCGCGAGATCGACTTCGAGGTCGCACATCAACCGCTCGATGATCGCCCCGCGCAGCCGGTCCTCGTTATCCAGCGCCAGCCCCTTGGCGATGGCGAGCCCGCCGGCCTCGATCGCGGCGAGGTAGGGCTGGGTGCCAACCGCGTTCTGCGCATAGCCCTGCGGCAGACGCGAGATCGCCGAGGCGCCGAGGCCGATCAGCAGGTCGGAGGGGTCGACCGTATACCCCTGGAAATTGCGCCGCAGCGCGCCGGTGCCGGCGGCGCGCGCCATCATATCCTCGGGCCTTGCGAAATGGTCGAGCCCGATCTGGCGGTAGCCGGCGGCGACCAGCAGTTCGGCGGCGCGCTGTTGCTGGGCGAAGCGCGCCGCGGTGTCCGGCAGGGCGCGCTCAGCGATCACCTGCTGGCGCTTGCGCGTCCACGGCACATGGGCATAGCCGTAGAGCGCGACGCGGTCCGGCCCGAGGGCGAGAACCTCGCCGATCGTCGCCTCCAGCGACTCGATGGTCTGGAACGGCAGGCCATAGACGAGGTCGAAATTCACCGAGGCGATGCCCGCCGCCCGCGCCGCATCGGCGGCGGCTTTGGTCTGGGCGACGCTCTGGTGCCGCCCGATTGCCGCCTGCACCGCGGGGGCGAAATCCTGAACCCCGAGGCTGACGCGGGTGACGGCGAGATCGCGCAGCAGCGCCGTGGCGTCGTCCGGCAGGGTGCGCGGGTCGATCTCGATGGCGATTTCGGTCGTGTCATCAAGCGTGAAATGGCGGGCGAGCGCCGCATGCACCCGGCGCAGCAGCGGTGCGGGCAGGGCGGTCGGCGTGCCGCCGCCCCAATGGATCTGCCCGGCTCGCAGGCGATGGCCGATCGCGGCGGCGACGCGGCCGATCTCGGTTTCCAGCGCCGTCGCGTAGCGCTCCAGCGCGCTGACGCTGTGCACCGCGCTGGTGGTGCAGCCGCAGAACCAGCACATGCTGCGACAAAACGGCACATGCAGGTAGAGCGAGGCGCGGGCATCGGGCTCAATCGCGGCAAGCCAGAGGGCATAGTCCTTCGCCCCGGTCGCGGCGGAGAAATGCGGCGCGGTCGGATAGCTGGTGTAGCGGGGCAGGGGGCGGTCATAGCGCGCGAGAAGGGCCTGTTCCATGCATCTTCTCTGAGCCGCCGGGGCCGCAGCGTCCTTGATCGAGATCAAGGACGCTGCGGCTTGCGCTCAGGCGGCGCCCGCCGCGGCGCGGGGGGCGGCGAAGCGCCGTTCCATCTCCCGCCGTGCCGCGATCGCAGTCTGCAGCGCCGATCCGGCGGCGGCGAAATCGACATCGTCCCACCCCACCACCTCGCCCTCGGCGATGCCGCGCCGCAGCCGCGCGTGATGCGCGAGACCAATCGGCAGGGCGCCGGCGGCAAGGCTCGCCTGCGCCGGCAGCAGCTTGCCCCACACCGTATAGCCGCCCTCGCCATCGAGCACCTCACCCGCCGCCAGATCCCGCTTGGCGATGGCGACGACATCGCCGGCAAACCCGCGCGGCCGCCCGGTCGGCTCGCCGCGCAACGCGACCGACAGTACCGAGACGTTCAGCTCCAGCCCGATCAGGTGATAGGGCTTGTACATCGCTGCATAGCGGCCCGAGGCATCGGTCCGCAGCCCGTACTGCGCAAAGCAGGCGGCCGCATAGTCGTTCGGCGCCTCGAACACGGCATAGACACCCCAGCGCAAGTCGCGAAACACCGGCCGCCCGTCGCGCTCCAGCGAGGAGACCACCTCGACCATGCCGGACCGCTCCAGCATCCCGCCCGCTGCGCGCGGGCGCAGCAGATGCGGCAGATCATCCACCCCGCAGGCCGGGAAATGCAGGCCGGACGAGGGCACGGCCAGGCCGGTCGCATTGGCGATCGCCGCCATCTCGATCGCGGATTTGGTGCCGTCGAGAAAGGAGTTGAACATTTGCGGGTTCATCCCGCCCTCGCGCGCCTGCTCCGCCGTCAGCCCGTAATGCTGCCACACCGTATCCGGGGTGACGCCATGATAGAGCGGCAGGTATTTCGTGCCCTTGCCGGCGGCAACCACGGAAAACCCGCAGGCCCGCGCCCAGTCCACCATCTCGGCGACGAGGGCGGGCTGGTCGCCATAGGCGAGCGAATAGGTCACCCCCGCCGCATCCGCCTCGGCGGCAAGCAGCGGGCCGGCCAGCGCATCGGCCTCGACATTGACCATCACCACCGGCTTGCCGGCAGCGAAGGCGGCGCGGGCGTGGGCGATGCCGGCCGGCGGGTTGCCGGTCGCCTCGATCACCACGTCGATATCCTCGCGCCGCAGTTCGGCGGTTGCATCGTCGGTGAAGATTGTGGCGGCGATCAGCGCCTCGTCCCAGCCGACGGCGCGGCACGCGGCGCGCGCGGCGTCCGGCCGCAGATCGGCGATGGCGGCGACCTCGATGCCCCTGGTATGCGGCACCTGCGAGAGGAACATCGAGCCGAATTTCCCGGCGCCGATCAGCAGCACGCGAACCGGCCGCCCGGCGTCGGCCCGGGCGGCGAGGAGGTGGGAGAGGTTCATCGCCTTATTCGGCCGCGGCGCGGGGCTGGGATGCCGCCGCCAGCCGCGCCAGCGCGTCGTCGGCCACCGGCACGATCGGCGCGAAATCCTGATGCGCGATGAACTCCGGCCGCGTCGGCGTGCGGATGTGGTTGGAGACCGCGTTGAGCGTGAGATAGACGATGCGGCGCGGATAGGGCGTGATGTTCCCGGCCGAGCCATGCACGAGATTGCCGTGGAACATCAGCACGCCGCCCGGCTTGCCGGTAGGGGCGACGATCCCGCCTTCGGCGACGAGCCGGCTCACCGTTGCCTCGTCCAGCGTCCAGAGCGGGTAGGAGGTGGTCTCGACATCGTGGCGCGCTTCCAGGTCGCCGGCATTATGGCTGCGCGGCACCAGCAGCAGCGGGCCGTTGATCGGCATCACCTCGTCGAGGAACACCGAAATGTTTATCGCCCGCGGCTCCAGCATCCCGTCATCGCGCTTCCAGGTGCCGTAATCCTGGTGCCACTGCCAGACCTCGCCGGTAAAGGCCGCCTTCGCGTTGATCTTGTACTGGTGCATGTACACCTGCTCGCCGAAGATCTGCTCGACCGGCCCGATTAGCCGCGGATGCGCGCCGAGCGTGCCGAAGGCCTCGTTATACGTATGCGCGGCGAAGGCGGTGCGCGGCGCGCCGTTCTTCTCGCGCCACACTTCCGGGCGATGCTCACGATAGATCGCCTCGGATTCACACTTGAGCAGCGCCACCTCCTCGGGGCTGAACAGCTCGGGTAGGAACAGCCAGCCCTCGCGGTGGAAATCCTCGATCTGCTGCTGGGTCAGTTTCATGTTGTCTCCTCCTGGTCCGTATTATGTTGAACGTCAGCCCGCCTGCGCACGATCGGCGAGGCGGCGGGCGGTGATCTCGCCGGCATTGCGCGCATGGTCGCGCGCCGCCGCCTCGGCCCCCGCCGCATCGCCCTCGCGCACCCTGGCGAGGATCGTCTCGTGTTCGCGCGCGGCGCGGGCGCGGTAGTCTTCGGCTTCCAGCACCGCCGCCATGGCACGGGCGAGGGCGGGGAAATGCGGGTCCGTCATCGCCTCGAACACCGGATTGCCCGAGGCACGGTAGAGCGCGCGGTGAAAGGCAAGGTCGAGCCGCAGCAGCGCCGGAATACCCTGGGCGTTCCTCGTCGCGGCGATGATGGCGTCAAGCTCGGCAAGTGCGGCCTCATCCCGCCGGGCGGCGGCGCGGCTTGCGGCCAGCCCGTCGAGAGCCGCGCGCACGTCATAGATCTGGGCGATCCGCGCGGGGTCATCCGGGGCGATTTCGAACCCCTTGCGGCCGCTCTCGCGCAGCAGCCCCTGGCGGTGCAGCAGATGCAGCGCGTGGCTGACCGGCTGGCGGGAGACGCCGAGCCGTGCTGCGAGTTCGCCCTGGCGGATGCGCGTGCCCGCCGGCAGCGCCCCATCGGCGATCGCCTCCACCACCCGTTCATAGACCTGGTCGATCAGCGTCTCGGCGGTCTCGATCCGCTCCATCCGTGTTCCATTCGCATTCGGAATTCCAAAATTCTGCGCCAAGTCCGCGACCGCGTCAAATGCCGCCCTCGCGCTTCGTCGGCCTATCCCCTGCGGCGACCGAATGACATGGATTTATGGATTCCGCCGCAGTTCAGTCACAGAAATGACACGCCCCACCGCTTCTATGACGCTGCAACCGAAAGGAGAGCGCAGATGGAACGAACCACGATCGGGCTTCTCGGCGCGCTGGGCGGTCTCGCCGCCGCCGCACCCGCAACCTCCCTGGCCGAGCCCGCGCCGCTACCCCAGGCCGCGAACTATGCCGAGCTGCTTGCCCCGGTGGAGGCGCCCGCCGCCATTCTCCGCGCGCATGACGCGCTGCTCGCCCGCGCCAGGGCAGAGGCGCCGCCGGCCCGGCTGGACCTGGTCGACCACCACCACCATCACCACCACCATGCCTATCGCCGCTACCGCTACTACCAGCACCACCATCATCATCACCACCATCACGGCTATTACGGGTATTACGGCTATTACGGCACGTATCCGCAGCCAGACTGGCGTTGAGTCTGGCGTTGAAACTGGCGTTGAACTTGGCGCCGGGCCGGCGCCGCCGGGAGAGGGGAGGGCGATGACGACGAAGGTAAGGCTGCGCTATTTCGAGCCGGGGCTCGCACCACGGCGCACCCGGCTCGACGTGCCGGGCTGGGGCGGCTCGCCCGAGAAGCGGGGCGACGGCGCGCACGAGCAGCCCTGGCATTGCGCACCCTTCGTCGAGGGCGCGCAATACGGGATCGAGGTCTTCTACCCCTACCGCAATGAGCTGCGCGTCACCCGGACTGACGGGCACGTGACGCTGGAGAGCGACTGGGGCCCCGATCCGGGCACCGGCGTCAACTGGCCGCCCTTCCGCCCCTTCGGCCCCGGCTACTACACCTGCCAGCTTCTGCTCGACATCGCTGTGGACGAGGACATGGCCGTCCGAGTCGAGCCCCACCCTCGCTATTTCACCGACGAGACCGGCGACGTGCCACTCGCCGTTCCGGCATTGCTGCGAACCGCCTGGTGGCCGATGATCTCGTTTGTTGTCTTCAAGGCGCCGCAAGCGGGCGCCACCCATGTATTCCGCCAGGGCGAGCCCATCGTCCAGCTTACCGTGGTGCCAGCAGACCCCGCGCTCGAGCTGGCGTCGATGCCGCCCGAGGAAGCCGCGGCGCGCGAGCTGCGCTCCCGCCGCATCCATGCCAGCCGCGACACGCTTGGCCAGTCCTCGCGCTGGACCTCCGCCACCGGCACGATTTTCGACGGTACCTACCGGAACCTGCTGCGCGCCGCCCGCGGCAAGCAGGTTTGAGTGTCCGGTTTGTGCCGTCGCATATATGAAGTTAACTAAAAGTTCATTATATCACGCGATGGTGAGTCGCGTGATCCACCTGAAATTGTGCCCCAGAGATTGTCCTTGTTCGATCCGTCGTCGATCATCCTTACTGTAGAGGTCCTGCAAACCCTGTTGGACTCGCTACCGAATCCGGTCTTCCTGATCGACCGCGATCACCGGCTCGTGCTGATCAACCAGGCGATGGCCGATTTCGTTGGCTATGAGCGGGAAGCAATCCTCGGCCGCAGTAGCGAGGGAAGGGTGCCGCCTGCGCTGCTCGAGGGTTACTGGCGGATCGACGACCGGGTCTTCGCCACCGGCGAGAGCGACGAGACCGAGGAAATCGTCACTGGTGCCGGTGGCCAGCGGCGCATCGTCATCACCCGCAAGCGCCTGATCCAGCTCGACACTGTAGCCGGCCCCACCAAATTCATCATCGCCGTCCTGTCGGACGTGACGCGCTTCCGCGAGGCCGAGGCCCGCGCCCGCCACCTCGCCGCGCATGACGGCCTGACCGGGCTGCCCAATCGCGGCCAGTTCACCCAGCGCCTCGCCGAAGCGCTCGCCGCCGCCCAGCGCAGCGGCGAACTTGTCGCCGTCCTGCTCGTCGATCTCGACGGGTTCAAGCCGATCAACGACCGGTTCGGCCACATCGTTGGCGATAGCGTGTTGCGCATCATCGGGCGCCGGCTCGGCGGGGTGATCCGCGCCGGCGATACCGTCGCCCGCCTCGGCGGCGATGAGTTCTGCGTCATCCAGCGCGGCATCTCGCAGGAGGATCACGCCCTCAACCTTGCCGGGCGCATCGTCGCTGCGATCGGCCAGCCGCTTGCCGCCCAGCCCGAACCGCTCGCTGTCACCGCTTCTGTCGGCCTCGCGCTCTGCCCGTTCGACGGCGATGATCCCGACATTCTCCTCGAACGCGCCGACCGGGCGCTTTACGCGGTCAAGCATGCCGGGCGGGGTGGCTTCAGCCGCTACCATGCCGGCCTGCATCGGCCGTTGGCGCCGCCCGACATGCCGGTTCTGTTACGCGATCTGCCGGCCGAACCGCCGCCTCTCGCGGCTGGAGAGATCTCATGAGCGGCCGGCATACCGGGCCGCCGACGGTAACCGGCCAGGGTCTCGCCGGCGTGCGCGGCGTCGCCGCCTGGGAGATTGATCCGCTCGCCGGGCTCATCCGCCAGCTGCCCGGCAGTGGCGCCGGCCCGGCGAAGCCGCCGCCCCCGGCCGCGCCGGTCGCGGATTTTCTCGCCCTGATCGATGCGGACGACCGCGCCCGGGCCGACGCCGCCCTTGCCGCCGCCACAGCCCCCGGCAGTCCTGGCCTCGATCTCATCTTCCGCCGCGCCGGGGCCAAGCCGGGCAAGGGGTGGTGCCTCGCCCGCTTCCATCCCGTCGGGCGCGACGAGGCCGGCCGCGCGCTCCGCCTCGCCGGCATCACCGTCGATCTTGGCGCGCTGCCCGGTCTTGCCGCCGGTGCCGCCGGCAGCGCCGAGACCGACCGTCTCGCGACCCTCGCCGCCGAGCTCGCCCGCCGCACCGAGGAACTTGTCAGCGCCCACCGCCTCGCCCGCGTCGGCGCCTGGCGGTGGGATCTCACCCGCCACATCGTCTGGCTGTCGGCCGAAACCATGTGGCTGCTCGGCATCGAGGGTGCAGCCGCCGAGATGGATTACGACCAGCTCCGCCGCATGATCCATCCCGATGACTACCAGTACGCGATGGCCTGCTTCCGCGAGGCGGTCGACACTGCAACGCCGGTTACCCTTGAATACCGGACAATCCTGCCCGATGGCGCCGTTCACGCCGTCCTCACCCACGCCGAGCCGGTGATCGGGGCGGATGGCCGAATCGCGCAGCTGCGCGGCACCACGCAGGACGTCACCCCCTTCCGCCGGGTCGAGGCGGCGCTGCGCGAAAGCGAGGACCATTACCGCCATATGGTTGAGCTGCACCCGCAAATCCCCTGGACCGCTGGTCCGGATGGCGGGATTCTCGAAGTCGGCCCGCAATGGCTCGCCATCACCGGCATGACCCGCCAGGAGACCATGCCCTTCGGCTGGACCTCCGCCGTTCACCCGGACGATCTCGCGCCGACCCTTGCCGCCTGGGGGGACAGCCTCGCCAGCGGCGATCCGGTCGATGTCGAGTTCCGCATCCGTGCCGCTGGTGGCGCCTATGCCTGGGTGCGCGCCCGCGCCGCCGCCCGCCGCGACGAGGCCGGGCAGATCCTGCGCTGGTATGGTACACTCGAGGACATTACCGACCGGCGGGCCGCGGAGGCCGCGCGCAACGCCTCAGAGGCGCTGGCCCTGCGGGTGCTGGAAGCCAGCGGCGATGCCGTGATCGTCTTCGATGCCGCAGGCGCCGTCACCTTCTCCAATGCGCGGCTTGCCCCCCTGCTCGGGCTCGATGCGCCGCCGAAGGGCATCGCCACCGATGGTCTCTTCGCCGCCGCCCATTGCCGCGAGCTTTGCGCCGCGCTGAATCGGGCGATGGAAACCGGCGCAGGCGCTCATTTCGAGCTGTTCTGGCCGCCGACCGACCGGTGGTTGGAAGCCACCATTGCCGCCGAGGGCAGCGACATCTCGCTCTTCCTGCGCGACGTCTCGGAAAAGCGCCTCGTCCAGCAGCAACTCCGCTACGCCGCCAGTTTCGACTACATGACCGGTGCCGCCAACCGTGCCACCCTGTTCGCGCGCCTTGCCGATCAGCTCCAGCACCAGGCGCCCGGCAACCTCACCGCACTGCTCTGCCTCGATCTCGACTATTTCAAGGAAATCAACGACCAGCACGGCCATCCGACCGGCGATGCCGTGCTGCGCCAGCTTGTTACCCGGCTGCGCCTCTGCCTGCGCTCGCACGATCTGCTGGCCCGCTGCGGCGGCGATGAATTCGTCATCATGCAGACCGGCGTATCCGCACCGCCCGACGCGCTGGCGCTGGCCGACCGTATTCTCGCTGCGCTTCGCCAGCCTTTCGAGGTCGATGGCATCTCCCTGCCCGCCGGCGCCTCGATCGGCGTCGCCGTCGCTCTTCCCGGGCAGACCGACGCCGATGCCCTCTACCGTCAGGCCGATCGTGCGCTCTATGTCGCCAAGTCCCGCGCCCGCGGCACCTACCGCCTCTTCCACCCCGACATGCTGCAGGCCGACGAGGCCAGCCGCCGCCTGCGCGCCGAGCTGGCCGGCGCGCTCGGCCGCGGCGAGTTCAGGCTCGATTTCCAGCCCATCGTCCATCTCGCGACCCGCCGCATCGTCGGCGTCGAGGCGCTGGTCCGCTGGCACCATCCGGTCCGCGGCCTCATCCAGCCCGCCGAATTCATCCCGCTTGCCGAGGAAAGCGGACAGATCGCAGCCCTCGGCGCCTGGGTGCTGCACCGCGCCTGCGCCGCCGCCAGCGCCTGGCCGGGCGACGTCAAGATCTCCGTCAATGTCTCGCCCCGCCAGTTCGAGATCGGCGACATCCGCACCACCGTCACCGAGGCCCTTGAAGCGACCGGCTTGCCCGCCAACCGTCTCAAGCTCGAAATTACCGAATCGGTGCTGCTCTCGCAGAACGCCGCCAGCGCCCGCCTGCTGCAAAATCTGCGCGAACGCGGCGTGATGCTGGTGCTCGACGATTTCGGCACCGGCTATTCCTCGCTGTCCTATCTCGACACGTTCAAGGTCGACGTCGTCAAGATCGATAAATCCTTCCTCTCCCGCATCCGCGCCCCGGGCGACCGCCAACCCATATTCGAGGCAATCATGGGCATGACCGCGGCGCTCAACCTGCCGGTCACCGCCGAGGGTGTCGAAACCGCCGTCCAGCTCGATTACGTGACGAGCCTCGGGTGTGACTGGGCGCAGGGCTATTTCTTCTCCCGCCCGGTGCCGGAGGCCGAGTTGTTGCGCCAGCTCCGCGGTCCCGCCATCGCCCGAACCGGCTGACGCGCCGCACACCCGCTCTGCCCACGCATAAAAAAACAGGTGGCGCGGCTGCGCCACCTGCATGACCAGCCCGCCAGCGCCACACCGAGTTCTGCCGGCGCGCTGACGGACCCGGGGAAACTAGCCCCGCCGGATTACTGGCTGACGCTGATCGTGTAGCCGTTGGTGGACGGGGCGGAGTTAATGTTCACGCTCGAACCGGCCTGCGCCTGTGTGACGCTGATGCCAGCCGTGCCGGTTGTGGTCCCGGCAACGGCGTTAACCGTCAGGTTCAGGGTTGCACCCGTGGCCGCGGAGGTCTGTGTCACATTAACCGGAGTGGCCGTTGCACCTGTCACATTAGTCAGAGACATGTTGATCGAGCCACCCGGCGCCGCGGTCGCGATGGTCGCATTCACCAGGCTGCCGGTGCCAACGGTCGCGGTCACGGACGAGTTGCCCGAAGCCGGGTTCATCGTCGTGCCCACAGTGTTGCCCGTGGTGTCGACCGTCATGTTGTAGGTGGCAGCACCCGGCGTGGTCGAGGCGAGGGTCAGGGTGTTACCGGAGGCTGCCGTCGCCGCGGTTCCGACATTGGTCGTGTAGGTCGACGCCGAGGTGTTGCCGTCGATCGTGTTGGAGATCGTGTTCGACCCGCCATAAACGGTGGTCGCCAGCGTATTGCTCCCAGTGAAGCCGGCAACGGTGCCAACCTTGTTGGTGAGGTTGTTGCTGTCGCCGGTCACGTTGCTCGTCAGGCTCGCCGCGGCCGTGCCGCCCGCCACCGTGTCGGTGAGGGTGTTCGAGGTGCCGGTGACGGTCGGGTTGAAGGTCAGCGCGCCCGTGGTGTCGAGGTTGCTGGTCAGCGTGTTGGTGCCGGCGCCGTTATTGGTGACGCTGATGGTCGAGGCAACCGAGTTCGGCGCCGAGTTCTGGCCGATATTCAGGGTCTGCACGTTGCTACCGCCCGAATAGGTGGCGGTAACGCTCGCGGTCGAGCCAGTGGCGGTGTTGGTGTTGATAGCGCCGTTCAGCGTGTTGCCAGCGCCGCTCTGCGAAATGTTGAGCGTGTTCCACGCGCCCTCGACATAGAACGGCGTGTTTGTGGAGCCGATCTGGTTGCCGCCGGCCGTTGCATCCTGCGTCGTCGTCAGGCTGGCGATCGTGCCCGCCGTTACGGTGCCGCCCACGCTGCCGGTGGCCGAGTTCAGGTTCAGGATGTTCGGCGATGTAGCGAACGCGGCGGGGGCGGCGATCAGCATCGCCACGCCGGCCATCAGCGAGAGTTTCATGCGAGACATTTTTTGCTCCGGAGTTCGTTAGTCATTAAAAATACTGGGGGCGCGTCAGGAAACCGGTTTCGGCTTTCCCTTGAAGTGCCACCAGCCCTGCTGAACGCCGTCCCGGCTCAGCACCGCCACGGCCTTGCGGGCCGCCAGTGCAAGCGCCAGTCCCACCGGCTCGTTGGTCGAGCCGCCGGCTTCGGCGTTCAGAAGAGTGGTCGAGTAGGCCGCGTCCAACGTTCCGTCGGCCTCCAGCGATGTCACAGATTTGGTAACAGTCACCTGCTTGAGCACACGCCCGGTCGTGACCGAGACGGCGCGCAGGCTGAAAGTAATCAGGTCGGTCACATATTTCGCCTGCCCGCCGATCCCGCCAATGGCGAGCCCCACCGAGGCCTGCGTCACCTGCCGGTCATACGCGACGACCTGACCAACCATCTCGATCTCGGCGATCGAGAGCGGCGGCACCTGCGGCAGCGCCGCCTTCTTGTGTGCCGCCTTGAGCTGCGCCGCACGGTCGGTCAGCATCAGCCCCGCAAGCTGACGCTCCGTCAGCAGGTTGCTCAGATGCTCGCGTTCCAGCACGTCGTAATAACCGTGCGGCATCGCCTCCAGCGCGCTGATCAGATAGGGCGTGCAATCCTGCGGCACCGCGGTGCTGAGTTCCTCGATCGCCCCGGTCGGCGCGTGCTGTCCGGTCGTGTCAGTGCAACTATACACGCCGACATAGACCGGTGCGGCGGGCGCCTTGCCGGACGCGATCGCGATCGGGCGGGTGAGGTTCAGATTGACCTTGGCCGAGGGCGGCGGCGGCACCGCGCATCCCGCGAGAAACACCAGCGAGGCCGCGGCAACGGCCGCCTTACGGATGGCAGGTCCCGGCATGGCGGAAACTTTCAATTCGAGGGAAGTGCGAGGGTGGTCGTGCCATTCGGCGAGGTGATCGTGACTGTCGTCACCCCGCCCGAATTCACATACGACACTGTATTGTTGCCCGACTGGAACGCTCCGGTGCTGCCGGGCGTGGCGTTCGCGATCTTCGAGGCGATGTTGTAGGCCACCAGCCCGTTCAACTGCGACAGGATGGAGTTGGTGAATTGGGCGGAGGGGCTGCTGGCGGCTGCCTGCGCCGCCGCCGATTGTGCCGCCTTCAACGCCGAGATCTGCGCCTGGATCTTGGATTCCTTGCTCGAATAGGTCTGCTGCGCCAGCCCGGCAGAATAGGCATTGGTGCCGCCGAACGCGGGAGATTGCAGGTTATAGGTCTCGAGCGTCGCTTGCGCCGCGGGAGAACAGATCGATATCAATAAAGCGGAAGTCAAAACCGTAGTCTTTAATTTCATAGCCGTCTCTTCCTTGCCGAAACGTCAATACGAACGTCCGATCAACGAAATATAACTAGCCCATTTCAATTGAATGCTGAAGCAAGTTCTTGTATCGATTGATGATTATAAATTAACAAAATATTGATATTATGTCCGAGGTCTCTGCTTCGGCCTCGCCGTGGCAGCCCTGCCGCCGCCGCGCTTGCCAAAAAGCCGCGCACATGTCCTGTTTGCCGCCATGAAACGGCCCCGGAACGGGGGGCGCCGAAACCGGGGGAAACATCATGAGCGAGTCGCGCGGATCACCACGCAAGGTCATCATCACCTGTGCCGTTACCGGCGCGATCCACACGCCGAGCATGTCGCCGCATCTGCCGGTCACCCCGGAGGAGATCGCCGATTCCGCCGTCGCCGCCGCCGAGGCTGGTGCCGCCATCCTCCACCTCCACGCCCGCGATCCGCAGGATGGAAGGCCGGACCAGTCGCCCGAGGCTTTCGCCCGCTTCCTGCCGCGGGTGAAGCAGCGCACCGGCGCCGTCATCAACCTGACCACCGGCGGCGCGCCCTACATGACGGTCGAGGAACGGGTTCGCCCCGCAGCCAGCTTCCGCCCCGAGGTCGCCTCGCTGAACATGGGCTCGATGAATTTCGGCCTGTTCCCGATGCTCGACCGCTTCAAGGAGTTCCGCCATCCGTGGGAAGCCGAGATGCTGGAAAACTCGCGTGACCTCGTTTTTCGCAACACCTTCCGCGACATTGAATACGTCCTGCGCACGCTGGGCGAGTCCGGCACACGCTTCGAGTTCGAGTGCTACGACACCAGCCATCTCTACAATCTCGCCCATTTCCTCGGCCGCGGCCTGGTGAAGCCGCCGCTCTTCATCCAGACCGTCTTCGGCATTCTCGGCGGCATCGGCCCGCATCCGGAAGACGTGATGCACATGAAGCGCACCGCCGACCGGCTGTTCGGCGACCAGTATCGCTGGTCCGTCCTCGGCGCCGGCCGCAACCAACTGCCGATCGCCGCCCAGGCCGCGGCGATGGGGGGCAATGTCCGCGTCGGGCTTGAGGATTCGCTCTGGATCGGCGCTGGCCGCCTTGCCGAGTCCAACGCCCAGCAGGTCCGCAAGGTCCGCCAGATCATCGAGGGCCTCGGCCTTGGCATCGCCACACCGGATGAGGCGCGGGAGATCCTGTCGCTCAAGGGGGCGGACCGCGTCGGCTTCTGAGCCGCGCCGCCCGCCATTCCCGGTACAAACCCTAGCATATTGATAAACCGAGCATCTTTAGCCGATCAGATGACTCCATCCGATCGGATGACGCTCTAAGGCATGATGGAGAGTTGCATGAAGATTGCTGTCGTCGGCGCCGGGCTTGTCGGCTCGGCCTGGGCCATCGTGTTCGCCCGCGCCGGGCACGATGTCGCGGTATTCGATGCGGCGGAGGGCGGCACCGCCCGCGCCGCCAGCCTGATCGAGGCGCGCCTGCGCGATCTCGAGGAAGCAGGCCTGGTCGAGAGTGCCGCCGCCATCCTCCCCCGCGTCAGCCTCGCCGCCACGCTGGAGGAGGCGGTTGCCGGCGCCGTCTATGTGCAGGAAAGCGTGTTCGAGACGGTCGAGCAGAAGCGGCTGATCTTCTCGGCGCTCGATGCGGTGCTGGGCCCGGATACGCTGGTCGGCAGCTCCTCCTCCGGCATTCCCGCCTCCGCCTTCACCGATCATGTCGCCTGCCGCGCGCGCTGCCTGATCGCCCATCCGGTCAACCCGCCTTATCTCATCCCCGTGGTCGAGCTGGTGCCGGCGCCCTGGACCGGGCCGGATGTCGTGAAGCGGGTTCGCGCGCTGATGGAACAGGTCGGCCAGGAGCCGGTGGAGCTGACCCGCGAGATCGAGGGCTTCGCCCTCAACCGCCTGCAGGGCCTGCTGCTCGCCGAGGCCTTCCGCCTGGTGGACGAGGGCATCATTTCCGTCGCCGATCTCGACCGTACGGTCTCCGCCGGCCTCGGCCTGCGCTGGAGCTTCATGGGCCCGTTCGAGACGATCGACCTCAACGCCCCCGGCGGCGTGGCCGATTACGCCCGCCGCTTCCGCGGCATGTACGACACCATCGCCAGCGCCCGCGGTGTGACGCTGGGCTGGACCGACGGGCTGATTAGCGAGGTCGAGCGCCAGCGCCGCGCTATCCTGCCGGAGTCCGAACTCGGCGCGCGCTCGGCCTGGCGCGACCGCAGGCTGATGGCGCTGATGGCCCACAAGAAGGACGAATCCGGCAAGGACTGATCCGCCCCGCGCGCCCTACCGCTGGTAGCCCCCCGCCAGTCGTCCGGCATCGCCGCCGGCGAGGAAGCGGGCGAGGCGCCAGAGATTGCCCGCGCTGCGCCGCAACCAGCCATCACGCTCATAGGCGGCGGCATCGGTGATGACGACGAGTTTCATCGCCGCGAGCCGCCGCCGGCCCAGCCGCCGCGCGAGTGCGACATCCTCCATCAGCCGCAGCTCCGGCACACCGCCCGCCGCCGCCAGCAACGCGCCCAGCACCAGCAGCGACTGGTCGCCATAGGGCAGGGCGAACAGCGCGCAGCGGAGGCGGACCAACGCCTCGGCGCACCGCGCCTGCCACCGCGGCGAAGCGAAGCGCAGCCTGCCATAATGGGCCTTCGCCGGATCGGCGGTGGCAAGGCATGAGGACAGCGCCGCCGCCCAGTCAGGTTGCAGCGCGGTGTCGGCGTGGAGCAGCCAGAGCCAGCCCGGCCCGGCGGCGGCCACACCACGGCCAAGCTGCGCCCCGCGCCCCGCCGCCCCCTCGATCACAAGCGCGCCGAGCCGTCGCGCCAGCGCCGCCGAGCCGTCGCGACTGCCCCCGTCGCTGACGATCACCTGCTCCACGAGGCGCGGTGCGCCCAGCAGTTGCGGCAGCAGGCGGGCAAGATTGTCCGCCTCGTCGAGCGCCGGGATGACGACGGTCAGCCGCGCCGCCATTGGTGGAACCGCTCGAGTATCGCAAGCCCGCGCGCCGAGGCATGTGCCTGCCGCCACTGCCCGGCGACGGCGCGGACCGCCTCCGAGCGGGTCGGATAGGGGAAGATCGTGCCCATCAGTTGCTTCAGCCCGAGCCCGTGCTGCATCGCGAGGGTGAAGCTCGTCAGCAGTTCGCCGGCCTGGGTGCCGACGATGGTGGCGCCGAGGATGCGGTCGCTGCCTTTCCTTGTCAGCACGGTGACGAAGCCTTCGGTATCGCCCTCGGCGATGGCGCGGTCGAGCTCGGCGAAATCGTAGCGGGTGATCTCGGCTTCGATGCCGCGCGCCGCCGCCTCGCGCGCGTTCAGCCCGACGCGGGCGATCTCCGGGCTGGTATAGGTCACCGCCGGTACCGCCTTGTAGCGCGGACGAAACCGCCAGAACGGGGCGAACAGCGCGCCCAGCGCGGCATAACCGCCCTGATACCCGGCCATATGGGTGAACTGGTAGGGCCCGGCGACGTCGCCGCAGGCGAAGATGTTGGGATAGAGCGTGCGCAGCCCGTCATCGGTCTCGATCGTCTTCGTCGGGGTGAGTGGAATGCCGAGCGCCTCCAGCCCGTAGCCGCTCACCCGCGGGCGGCGGCCGATGGCAACCAGCAACCGGTCGAACGGCAATTCGGCGGTCTGCGCCCCGCTGGTCGCGACGAGCGCGAAGCCCGCCTCCGTGCGCGTCACCGCCTCGGCCTTGTGGCTGGTGCGGATCGCGACGCCATCGCGCGCCAGCGCCGCCACCATCGCCGCCGACACTTCGTCATCCTCGCGCACCAGCAGCCGGTCCGCCATCTCGACCAGCGTCACCGCGCTGCCGAGGCGGGCAAAGGCCTGCGCCATCTCGCAGCCGATCGGCCCGCCGCCGAGAATGACGAGCCGCCGCGGCAGGGCCTCGATGTCCCACAGGGTTTCCGAGGTGGCATAGGGCGCCTCGGCAAGGCCGGGAATGGGCGGCACGAAGGGTTCTGCTCCGGCCGCAATCACGATGGCCCGCGTGGTGATCGGCACTCCGTCGACCGCGACGCGCCAGGGCGTTTCGATCACCGCCCGTCCCCGCCTGACCTCGACGCCGAGGCTCTCGTAGCGGGCGACCGAATCATGCGGTGCGATCCCCGCGATCGCGGCGCGGACATCGGCGATGGCGGCGCGAAAATCCTTGCCCTCGCGCGCGGCGTGGAGCAACGCCTTGGACGGCACGCAGCCCGAATTGAGGCAGTCCCCGCCCATCTCGCCGGCCTCGACCAGCGTTACCTTCGCCTTCACCGCGCTGGCGACATAGGCGGCAACGAGTCCGCCGGCCCCCGCGCCGATGACGACGAGGTTGCGGTCGAACCGCTTCGGCCGGGAAAACCGCGCATAGAGCCTGCGGGCGGCGAGCGCGTCGCGCAGGCGCGGTGCCACGGGCGGCAGGGCGGCGAGCAGCAGCAGGCCGATGACAAGGCGTGGCGTCAGGATCGGGCCATGCCCGCCGAGCGTGGCGAGCGAGGCGCCGGCATTCACATAGATCAGCGTCGCCGGCAGCATGCCGATCTGGCTCGCGAGGTAGAAGCTGCGCAGCCGCATTCTGGTCAGCCCTGCCAGCAGGTTGACCGCGAAGAACGGCACCACCGGCGCCAGCCTGAGCGAGACGAGATAGAACGTCCCGTCGCGGGCGATGCCGCGCTCGATCCGCTCGAACAGAGCGGGGAAGCGGGCGAGGGCGAAATCCCGCAGCAGGAAGCGGGCGGCGAGAAAGGCGAGGCTCGCGCCGATCGACGAGGCGAAGGAGACCAGCACCGCGCCCTCGACCACGCCGAACAGCGCGCCGGCGCCGAGTGTCAGCACCGCCGCCCCCGGCACCGAGAGCGAAGTTGCCGCGACATAAAGTCCGAAATAGGAGAGGAACCCGGCGAGCGGATGCGCCGCCACCGAAGCGCGCAGCCCCGCGAGATCGCCCTCCAGCCGCGCGATGCCAAGTCCCTGGCGCTGCAACGCTACCACCAGGGCGACCAGCGCCAGCGCCAGTGCCGCGAAGCCGAGCGCCCGCGCAGTGCCCCGCCGCCCCGCGCGGCCGATCGTCGTCGTGCTCATGTCTGTCTTACCTCGCACTCATGCAGGAGGATGCGCCGAACACGCAGAACCTCGCGCAATGCGGATGATCGAGCGTGACCGCCCGGGATGCGTCCTCCAGCGTGGCGCCGAGATCGAAACGTTCCTCATAGGGCAGCAGCGTGCAGGCGACGATGGAGAGCGTCTCCGCCCCCTTGCGCTGCACCACCATGCGCGAGGTGCGGCACATCGCATCCACCCCGCGCGGCCGCAGCGCCGCCCAGGCGGAAGCGCTCACGCCCGCCGCCGCCGCCGGCACGTCCATCTCCGGAAACAGCACGAGATGGTCGGGGTCGAACGCGTCGATCTCCCAGCCGCGCGCCGCAAACAGCCGGGCGAACCCCGCCCGCGTCGCCGCCTCGTCCTCTACCGTCGGGTCGAACCGTGCCGCGATCGAGGGCTGGAAGCCGGACGCGAACAGCGCGCCGATCCCCTCCAGCGCCGGCCCCCAGGCGCGTTCGCCGCGCAGCGCCGCGTGGCCGGCCTCGGTATGATGGTCGAGCGAGACGCGCATGTGCAAATCCCGCCCCCGCCACCCCGCGATTGTCGCCATGTGGTGGCGCATCGGCGTCATCGCGTTGGTCAGCACCAGCACCCGATAGCCCCGGTCGAGTGCCATGCCGATCAGCGCCTCGATATCCGGGTTCATGAACGGCTCGCCGCCGGTCAAGCCGATCTCGCGCAGCTCCGGATGGCGGTCTGCCGCCTCGTCCAGCACCCGGCGGAACCCGTCGAGCCGCAGCCAGGCGAGGCGGTCGTTGCGCGGCGAGCTTTCGATATAGCAACCCTCGCAGGCGAGGTTGCAGAGCGTGCCGGTGTTGAACCAGAGCGTCTCCAGCGCGTCCAGCGCGACCGTGGCATCCGCGGCCGGCGCGCATTCCAGCCGCGTCGCCGTCGCCGCCCGCTCGGCATGCGGCAGGATGTCGAGATTGGGCCAGATCCCGCTCTCCAGCGTACTGGCGTACTCCTCCGGCAGCCCGGCACAGCGCATCGCCGCCGCCGCCGCGCGATGATCGTAGTCGAGCGGATGCAGCACGATCTCCAGCCCGGCGTCGGCGGGGGTGACGATCGAATACCAGCAGCGCGGCGTGCCGTCATTCGCCGGCATGCCGATCGCCCCGGCATTATGCCAGACCAGATCGCCGATCTGGCGGGTGAAGCCGATGCCGCAATGCCCGGCGATCACCCCGTCGCAGCCGGTGATGCCGATTTCCCCTTCCAGCACGGGATCGAGGTCGGAGGCGAAGAGGAAGCGGTTGATCCGGCTCGGCGCGCCATGCACCACCGCCAGACGCCGCCCGCCGATCATGAGGTCGATCCGCCGGGGCAGGGCGGCCATCCAGCGCCGCGTCGCGTCGTCGATCCGCGCATCGGCATAGGCGAACCAGGCGGCGGCGAGCCGGTCGCAGGACGAGCCCTCGGTAAAGCCGCAGCCGCAATCGGCAGCCCCCGCGCCGAGCTGCTCCTCGCAATTGCCCATCACCGTCGCGATCCCATGGTCGCGGATCAGCGCGGCGCAGGCTTGCGGATCGGCGCCATAGGCCACGACGTCACCGGTGCAGATCATCCGCTCCGGCGGAATCTCGTGCGCCTTTGCTGCCTCCAGCAGCGCCCGCGTCGCCTGCAGGTTGCTGTAACAGCCGCCAAACACCAGCACCGGCCCATCCGCCCTGATCACCGGTATGCTCTCTGCTACAACCTCTGGCACAACCACCTTCGTGCTTCCCGCCATGTCAAGCATCGGCCGCGCCCTATACGCCGCGCGCGGGTGCGGCGCTGAGCTGCTCAAGGGCGAGCCCTCGCGCCTCGATCCCCCCGCGCAGCCGCCAGATCAGGATGGCCACCGCCCCCAGCGCCCAGAACCCGGCGAGCATGATGAGTGCCGCCGGCATCGAGCGCGAGCCGACATAGCCGACCAGGAAGGGCGAGAGCGCCGCCCCCACCCGTCCCACCGCAACCGAGGCGCCGATCCCCGTCGCCCGCAGCGCGGTCGGGAACAGTTCCGAGAAGGTCGGATAGGCGGCGATCCAGCTTCCCGTCGCCAGCAGGTTCACCAGCGCGAAGCCGAGCATGATCGGCCCGGCACCGAGCCCGGTCACCAGGGCGAACAGCATGAGGCCGAGTGCGGTGGCAAGGTAGAATCCGCCCACCGTCCAGCTCCGCCCGATCCGGTCGAGCAGCGACGCCGCGGCGAGCCCGCCCACGGCGGCGCCGACGCTGCCGGCGAGGTAGAACAGCGGCAGCCGGTCCGCCGGCAGATGCAGCGCCGGCAGCACCACGATCGGCAGGAAGGCGAACAGCCCGTAATATCCCGCGGCCTCGGCGAAATCGAGCGCGGCGCCGAGCAGGAGGCGTCCCGGATATTGCCGCACGAGCCGCCCGAACTGCCCCGCCTCGCGGCGGATCCGGTGCGCCACCGGCACCGCGGACGCTGGCGGCAGCGTCGTCAGCCCCGCCTCGATCCCGGCGACGATGGCGCGCGCATCCTCCGCCCTGTTGGCATCGATCAGCCAGCGCGGGCTTTCGGGCAGATGCCGGCGGAACCACGCCGCCGACAGGGCGACCACGCCGCCGAGGCCAAACACCACCCGCCAGCCCAGATCCGGCGGCAGGGACGACAGCACCAGCCAGGCCAGCAAGGCGGCGATGAAACTGCCCAGCGGCCAGAAATTCAGCACGATCGCCGCCGCCCGCCCGCGCGAGCGGCTTGGCACCAGCTCGGCGATCGCCGCGTTGATCGCCGAGTATTCGGCTCCCACGCCGATCCCGCCAAGCAGCCGCAGCACCAGCAGGGTGGCGAGATTGGGTGCGAAGGCGGTGGCAAGCGTCGCCACGCCATACAGAACGAGGCTGGCCAGAAACACACGCCGCCGGCCGAACCGGTCGGACAGCGCGCCGAACCCTGCCGCCCCGATCATCAGCCCCACGAACCACGCCGCGAGAATGACCGACATCGCGTTGCTGCCGAGCCCGAAATGCTGCCGCAACGCCCCCAGCACATTGCCGATCAGCGTCACCTCGAACGCATCCAGCGCCCAGCCAAGGCCGAACAGCAGCACCGCTACCGTGTGAAACCGGTTCCAGCGAACCGTCGAGAGTGTCTCAAGCAGGCGGTTCGCGACGCCATCCTCGGCGGCTTCCTGTCTGGGTCCGGTCGAACTCATCGGCGTGGCTCTCCTGTGCGGGGCGTCAGTCCGGCGTCGCGACGCCGTCCGGCCAATCAGCCGGCCTATACCTTACGTTGCCCGCTTCAGGATGGTTACGCGCCGGATGCGATATTTTTTGCCCGGTCCGCTTTCCCCGCATTGTCAGGGGCCCGATCGAGCGTTTTCCACACGGTTGCTGGACAAGCCGCCACCGGGCGCGCCGCGGCGGGTCGGTGGCGACGAGCTTGCCGAGATGAACCGACTGGGATCGCGCCCGTACTCAGCTCGCGCTGCGATCTTTCATCAGGTCGCGGATTTCGGTGAGAAGCTGCTCGGTCGGTGTCGGTGCGGGCGGTGCTGCCGGGGCTGGTTCCGGTGCCTTGTGCAGCTTGCTGATCAGTCGGACCATCCAGAAGATCGCGAAGCCGATGATCACGAAGTTGAACAGCGTGTTAACGAAGGCGCCGTAGTTCAGCGTGACCGCGCCGGCCTTCTTTGCCGCGGCGAGGGTGGGTTCGACCGTGCCTTTCAGCGTGACGAAATGGTTGGAGAAATCGACCCCGCCGGTGAGCAGGCCGATGACCGGATTGACGATATCGGCAACGAAACTCTTGACGATATTGGAGAACGCAGCGCCGACGACAACGGCAACGGCCAGATCGACCACATTGCCGCGCATCAGGAAGGTCTTGAATTCATCGACCCAGGCGGGCCGTTTTGGCTTGAAAGAGTCAGACATCGAATGCTCCCATTATGTAACTGCCCGTTTTCGGCCAGTTGCTTTTCATGACCGTTAGCCGGTCACGATCGCATGAATGAAGGCTAGCCGGGTTTGCGCGCGGGAGCCAGCCCGATTTCAAGGCGGCGTTGCGCCCAGCGTCCTGCTTCCGCGACAACGGGATCGTCATCGGCGGCGAGGCGTGCGGTGGCGGGGGCAAGTGCCGGATCGGCCGCATTGCCGATGGCGATGGCGACATTGCGGGCGAGGCGGGCGCGGCCGATGCGTTTGATCGGGCTGCCGGCGAAGAGGGCGCGGAAAGCAGCATCGTCGAGGGCGGCGAGATCGGCGAGGCGGGGCGCGCGGAGATCGTCGCGCGCAGCGAGTTTCTGCTCACGTCCGGCGGCCGCGAACTTGTTCCAGGGGCAGGCGGCGAGGCAGTCGTCGCAGCCATAGATGCGGTTGCCGATGGCGGCGCGAAACTCTTCCGGGATCGGGCCCTTGTGCTCGATCGTGAGGTAGGAAATGCAGCGCCTGGCGTCGAGCCGGTAAGGGGCGGGGAAGGCATCGGTCGGGCAGGCGGTCTGGCAGGCGGTGCAGGTGCCGCAGCGGTCGGCGTGCGGCGGATCGGGGGGGAGGGCGAGTGTCGTCATGATCTCGCCAAGCAGGAGCCACGAGCCGTGGCGGCGGGAGACGAGGTTGGTGTGCTTGCCCTGCCAGCCAAGCCCGGCGGCGGCGGCGAGCGGCTTTTCCATCACCGGCGCGGTGTCGACAAACACCTTCACCCCCGCGCCGCGTGCGGCGATGAACTGGGCGAGGTGCTTCAGCCTGCCCTTGATGATGTCGTGATAGTCGCGGTTGCGGGCATAGACCGAGATGTTGCCGCGATCGGGGCGGGAGAGTGTCGCCAGCGGGTCGCCGTCAGGCGCATAGGACAGGCCGAGGGAGATGACGCTGACCGCCTCCGGCCAGAGTGACGCCGGGTCGCCGCGCTGGGTCGCGCGATCTTCCATCCAGCCCATTGTGCCGTTATGGCCGGCGGCGAGATGGGCGCGGAGATTGTCGCGGACGCTCTCGGGCAGGCGGGCGCGGGCGATGCCGATCGCATCGAAGCCGAGAGCGGCGGCGCGTGCGGCGATGGCGGTGCGGAGATCCGTCTCAGCCACGGCCGCGATAGGGCGGCACGCCCTGGTCGGGCAGGAAGGCGCCCTCGGGCGGGGCGCCGGTCTGCCAGAACACGTCGATCGGGATGCCGCCACGCGGATACCAGTAGGCGCCGATGCGCAGCCAGCGCGGGGCGAGCAGGTCGACCAGGCGCTCGGCGATCATCAGCGTGCAGGCCTCGTGAAAGGCGCCGTGATTGCGAAAGCTGCCGAGATAGAGCTTGAGCGACTTGCTCTCCACGATCCACGCTTCGGGGATATAGTCGATCACGATATGGGCGAAATCGGGCTGGCCGGTGATCGGGCAGAGCGAGGTGAATTCGGGGCAGGTGAAGCGCACCACGTAGTTCTTCCCCTGCGACGGGGCGGCGACGCGTTCGAGCACGGCGGCCTCGGGCGAAGCCGGCATGCGGCTCTCGCGGCCGAGTTGTTGCAGCGCGTCATAGCGTGTGTCGGTCATCGCCCTGGCTCCATGCGTCGCGGGTGGCGGCGGCGTAGGCGGCGAAGCGTCCGGCCTCGATCGCCTCGCGCGCGCCGCGCATCACCGTCTGGTAATAGCTCAGATTGTGGGTGGTCAGCAGCATCGGGCCGAGCATTTCGTCGCAACGGAAGAGATGGTGCAGATAGGCGCGGCTGTGGCGCGCGCAGGCGAGGCAGTGGCAGGCCGGGTCGAGCGGGCGGTCTTCCGCGGCGAAACGGGCATTACGCAGGTTGAGGATGCCGCGCGAGGTAAAGGCGCGGCCGGTGCGGCCGGCGCGGGTGGGCATCACGCAGTCGAACATGTCGACACCGCGGGCGATGCTGCCGAGCAGGTCGTCCGGCGTGCCGACGCCCATCAGGTAGCGCGGGCGGTCGGTGGGCAGCAGGGGGGTGGTGACATCCAGCGTGTCCAACATCGCCTGCTGGCCCTCGCCAACCGCGAGGCCGCCGATCGCGTAGCCCTCGAAGCCGAGGCCGGTGAGGGCGGCGGCGGATTCGGCGCGGAGATCGGCGAAGACGCTGCCCTGGACGATGCCGAACTGGCCATAGCCGGGGCGCGGTTCGAAGGCCGCGCGCGAACGTTCGGCCCAGCGCATCGACAGGCGCATCGAGGCGGCGGCCTCCTCATGCGTGGCGGGAAAGGGCGTACACTCGTCGAAGGCCATGGTGATGGTCGCGTCGAGCGCGTTCTGGATCGCGGTCGAGGATTCGGGGGTAAGGTGGTGGGCCGAGCCGTCGAGATGCGAGCGGAAGGTGACGCCGACCTCGTCGATCTTGCGCAGCTTGGCCAGCGACATGACCTGGAAGCCGCCGGAATCGGTGAGGATGATGCCGGGCCAGTCCATCATCCGGTGCAGCCCGCCAAGGGCGCGGACTCGCTCGGCGCCGGGACGGAGCATCAGGTGATAGGTGTTGCCGAGGACGATCTCGGTGCCGGTGGCGCGAACGGCGTCCGCCGTCATCGCCTTGACCGTGCCGGCGGTGCCGACCGCCATGAAGGCAGGAGTTTCGGCGGTGCCGTGGGCGGTGATCAGGCGGCCGCGGCGGGCGGCGCCGTCCTGCCCGAGATTGTGGAAGGCGAAGCCGGTCATGCGCGCTCCAGCAGCGAGGCATCGCCATAGGAATAGAACCGGTAGCCCCGTGCTATGGCGTGGGCATAGGCGGCGCGCATGCGCTCCAGCCCGGCGAAGGCGGCGACCAGCATCAGCAGGGTCGATTTCGGCAGGTGGAAATTGGTCATCAGCCGGTCGACCAGCTTGAAGCGGTAACCGGGGGTGATGAAGAGCTCGGTCTCGCCGTGCCAGGGGGCCAGCGTGCCGTCATCGGCGGCGGCGGTTTCCAGCACGCGCAGGCTGGTGGTGCCGACGGCGACGATGCGCCCGCCGCGTGCGCGGGTGGCGTTGACCAGGGCGGCGGCCTCCGGGCCGATCAGGCCGCGTTCGGCGTGGAGCTTGTGGCGCTCGAGCTGGTCCTCGCGCACCGGCAGGAAGGTGCCGGCGCCGACATGCAACGTAACCGTGGCGAGGCCGATGCCGCGCGCGGCGAGGGCGGCGAGGACGGTTTCGGTGAAATGCAGCCCGGCGGTGGGGGCGGCGACGGCGCCCTCTTCGGCAGCGAACATGGTCTGGTAGTCCTGCCGGTCCTGCTCGGAGATGCCAGTGGGGCGGGGGATGTAGGGCGGCAAAGCGAGGCTCGCCGCGCGGTCGAGCATGGTGCGGAAGGTTTCTGCGTCGCAGTCGAAGCGCAGGGTCGCCGAGCCATCGGGCGCGCGGGCGATCACCTCGGCGGTGATGCCGTCAGCGCCGTCGATCGTGATGGTCTCGCCAGGGCGGGCGCGGCGGGCGTTGCGCAGCAGGACGCGCCATGCGCCGTCGGCCAGCGGGCGGTCGAGGGTGATGCCGATCCGCGCATCGCCGCGCCGCCCGGTGAGCTGGGCGGGGATGACGCGGGTGTCGTTCGCCACCAGCAGGTCGCCAGGGGCAAGCAGGGCGGGCAGGTCGAGGATGGTGCGGTCATCGAGCCCGTCGCCGTGGACATGCAGCAGCCGCGCGGCATGGCGCGGTCGCGCCGGTTCGGCCGCGATGCACTCGGGCGGCAGGTGATAGTCGAAATCGGTGAGATTCATTCTTCGAGGTAGCTGGAAATCTCGACCAGGTTGCCGTCCGGATCGCGGCAGTAGACCGAGCGCATGGCGCCGAGCGCGCCGATTTTCGGCGCCGGACCCTCGACGATGTCGACTTTCTGGGCCTTGAGGTGGTTCACCACGAAATCGGTGCCGAGGGCGGTGACGAAGCAGATGTCGAGCGCGCTGGGGGCGGGTTTCGCCGCCTGCGGGCCGACATCGCGCCCGGCCTGGTGCAGGTTCAGCTTCTGCGCGCCAAAGCGCAGGGCGATCCGCCGCTCTGCGCCGAATTCCTCGCGCTCCATGCCGAGGACGCGCTCGTACCAGTCGGCGGTGGCGTCGATATCCGAGCAGGTCAGCACGACATGGTCGATCCGGTCGACGGTGAACTTCATGGCGGGCTCACGCGAGATCGGCGAAGAAGTCGTTGCCCTTGTCATCGACCACGATGAAGGCGGGGAAGTTCTCGACCTCGATGCGCCAGATCGCTTCCATGCCGAGTTCGGGGTATTCCAGCACCTCGACCTTGCGAATGTTGTCGCGCGCGAGCACGGCGGCGGGGCCGCCGATCGAGCCGAGATAGAAGCCGCCATGCGCCTTGCAGGCGTCGCGCACGGCGCGCGAGCGGTTGCCCTTGGCCAGCATCACCAGCGAGCCGCCGGCGGCCTGGAACTGTTCGACATAGCTGTCCATCCGCCCGGCGGTGGTGGGGCCGAAGCTGCCGGTTGCCATGCCCTCCGGGGTTTTCGCCGGGCCCGCGTAATAGACCGGGTGGTTCTTGATATAGTCGGGCAGGCCTTCGCCGTGGTCGAGCCGTTCCTTCAGCTTGGCGTGGGCGATGTCGCGCGCGACGACGATCGGGCCGGTGAGGGCGACGCGGGTCTTGACCGGGTGTTTCGAGAGTTCGGCAAGAATGTCGGCCATCGGGCGGTTGAGGTCGATCTGCACCACCTCGCCGCCCAGATGGGTGTCGGTCACCTCGGGGAGGTATTTCGCCGGGTCGGTTTCGAGCTGTTCGAGGAAGACACCCTCCTTGGTGATCTTCGCGCGGATCTGCCGGTCCGCCGAGCAGGAGACGCCGATGCCGACGGGCAGCGAGGCGCCGTGGCGGGGCAGGCGAACCACCCGGACGTCGTGGCAGAAATATTTGCCGCCGAACTGAGCGCCGATGCCGAGCTGGCGGGTCATCTCCAGGATCTGCTGCTCAAGCTCGAGGTCGCGGAAGGCGTGTCCGGTGGGCGAGCCCTGGGTCGGCAGGGAATCGAGCCAGCGGGTGGAGGCGAGCTTGACCGTCTTCATCGTGGTCTCGGCCGAGGTGCCGCCGATGACGATGGCGAGGTGGTAAGGCGGGCAGGCTGCGGTTCCGAGTGTTTTTACTTTAGTTTCAATGAATTCGAGAAGTTTTTTCGGATTCAGGATCGCCCGCGTTTCCTGATACAGGAAGCTCTTGTTGGCCGAGCCGCCGCCCTTGGCGACGAACATAAGCTCGAATTCCTCGGCATGGGCCTCGCCGGGGGCGGCCATGATGTCGCACTGGACCGGCAGGTTGGTGCCGGTGTTCCGCTCGTCATACATCGAAAGCGGCGCCATCTGCGAGTAGCGCAGGTTGGTCTCGGTATAGGTGCGGTAGACGCCGTGGGAAAAGGCTTCCTCCTCGTCGCCCTCTACCCAGACGCGCTGGCCCTTCTTGCCGAAGACGATGGCGGTGCCGGTATCCTGGCACATCGGCAGGATGCCGCCGGCGGCGATGTTGGCGTTCTTGAGGAATTCCATCGCCACGTAGCGGTCGTTCCCGGAGGCCTCGGGATCGTCGAGGATCGCGCGGAGCTGGCGCAGATGGCCGGGGCGCAGCAGGTGCGAGACGTCGTGGAACGCCTGGAAGGCGAGGGCGGAGAGGGTTTCCGGGGCGATCTGCAGGATGGTCCTGCCGGCCGCCTCGATGGTGGAGACGCCGCCGAGATCGAGCTTGCGCCAGGGCGTTTCGTCATGGCCCAGGGGGAACATGGTGCTGAAGGCGAAATCGGGCGTTTTCTTGGTGATCGCGTTCATGGCGGTTCTCCAGGCTCAGTCTTTGGCTGGCGGGCGGCGGCGGAAGGCATCGAGGCTGACGACCTCGGCGGGGCCCTGTTCCGCTGGCGGCGGCGCGGGTTCGGTTTCGGGGGCCGGCGCTTCCTCCGGCGCATCGGCTTCGCGGACGGTGAATTGCAGGCCGAAGCGCACCGCCGGGTCGGCGAAGGCGGTGATGGCGTCGAGCGGGATGTCGAGCGTCGCTGGCACGCCGCCGAAGGAGAGGCGGACCACGAAGCGGCGCGCCTCGGCATCCACCGACAGCTCGCGGAACTGGTGCTGCAGGACGATAGTCATCTCGTCCGGATATTGGGCGCGCAGACGGTCCGGCATGATGACGCCCGGATGGCCTGTCGCAAAGGTGATGTAGAAATGATGCTCGCCCGGCAGGCCCTCGCGCGATGCATGGTCGAGCGCGCGCAGCACGACGAGGCGAAGCGCGTCCTCGGTCCATTCATCGTAGGGCAGGAGGCTTTCGGGGATCGGCGTATCGTCGTCTTCGGCCATGTCGTCGAATTCACCTTGCAGTCGGGATGCGTGCGGCGCCGGCAAAGGCGCCGGGCTGGTCAGCGGGACTGTCGTTCGTAATGACGGTAATATTTTTCGGTCACAAGATCCGTCTGCACCACCACGGCTATGTCCGTCGTGTTGAACTGCCAGTCGATCACCGCGCCATCGCCGACGAAACCGCCGAGCCGGAGGTAGCCCTTGATCAGCGGCGGCAACTCGGCGAGAGCCTGCCGGGCGTCGTATTCGTCGTCACCCAACCGGCGCATCTCGACATAGCGCGCGTCAAGCGCCCGCGGCCGGATGTTCTGCGGGGCGAGGTGATGGGCGTGCAGGTAGGTCAGGCACGGCGCCAGCTCGTCGAGGTCGGTGCCGTGCAGGCTGGCGCAACCGAACATCAGCTCGATTCCATGCTGGAACACATAGGCGGCGATTCCGCGCCAGAGCAGCTGCATCACGGCGCGCGAACGATGCGCCTGGTCGACACAGGAACGGCCAAGCTCCAGCAGGCGGCCGGAGGAATGCTGGAGCGGGGCGAGGTCGTATTCATCGGCCGAATAGAATCGCTGGCCGGGGGCGAGCGCATCCTGGCGAATCAGCCGGTAGGTGCCGACCACGCCCCGCGCATCGTCCGCAATGTCATGATCGATCACCAGCAGGTGATCGGCGATCGCATCGAACGCATCCCTGTCGCGGCCGGAGGCAAGTGTTGCCTCATCTGGATGGGCGCCGAGTTCCTCGTAAAAAATCCGGAACCGCAGCGCGAGCGCCGCATCGAGCTCGGCGGCGGTGGTGGCGAGCCGCACGCCCAGATTGCCGACGCGGATTTCCGGGAAAGCGACAATATTGTCGGCCGGGTGCTGGATCGTCATCGGCCTGGCGCTCCGTCGATGGTTTCGGTCGTCCGCGTCATCGCACCAAGCCGGCGGCCGAACAACTCGATCTTCAGGGAAACCAGTTCAAAACCATGGCGTGCGGCAACTTTGCGCATCAGCATCTCGGTTTCCGGCTCGTCAAATTCGATCACCTGGCCGCTTTCCTGATCAACAAGATGAAAATGATCATGCTCGCCAGACATTTCATACCGCGCACGGCGACTGCCGAGATTCCGCCGTTCAAGGATCCCGTGCTGCTCGAACAGGCGAACGGTGCGGTAGACGGTGGCGAGTGATATTCTAGGGTCAATGCCATGGGCCAGCCGGTGCAGTTCGTCGACATCGGGGTGGCCATTCGCTTCGGACAATACGCGAGCAATAATACGTCGCGGGCCCGTCATCCTGAGCCCGTTTGCCACGCACAGACGTTCGATGCGGGTCTCCATCCGCTGCGTTGTGAACCATCTCGGCGGCGCGGTCCACCCCATTCCGTCCGCCAGGTTCAGGTGCCTAGAGACGGGGTCTGCGCGGGGTGTAGAAATTGCAGAACCCGTTGCTCGCAACAGCCCCTCGTACCCGCGCACAGCTTTGCGTGATGTCGCGGTAGTTGGCGCAGTTGCCGCAGCTGGCGCCTTTTCCGAAGGGGTGCGGCCGATAACCGGACGCGACCCGCGAGGCTTTCGGCCTGAAGGTCTCGGTTTCTTTCGCGGCCAGCAGCGTGACGAGACCCGTGACGACTTCAAGCCAGTAGCGGCGCGGATGATGCGGAATGGCCTGCCTCCCTGGATTGCAATCCAGAGTTATATAGAGATAAAAAACACTTTTAAATTGTATTTTCTTCAATTGTTCACGCGCGATCCGGCATCGGGTGCGGCGGGCTGCATCCAGATTGTCTCGGCGACGGTAATGCCATAAGCAATGTTCGATGGTCCGGGAAACAGTATCTTGATGGCGTCGCCGCGTGGGGCGAACACGATGGATGATGGTCTCGGCCTGCTGATCGAGGCGTGCCAGAGGCAGGATGCGGCCGCGCTGCGGGAACTCTACCGGCGCATGTCGCCTGTCATGCTTGGCGTGGCGCTGCGGCTGCTGCGAGATCGCCTGCTGGCCGAAGACGTGTTGCAGGAGGCGTTCCTGCAGATCTGGCGCAATGCATCGCGTTTCGATCGCGCGCGGGGTTCGGCGCGGGCCTGGATGATCGGGATCGTGCGCTACCGGGCGCTTGACCGGCTCGATAGCGAGCGGCGGTTGCCGGTCACCGGTGATGAAATTCCTGATATTGCCGCCGAAGAGGGTATCGCCGTCGAGGATGGCCGGGCGCTCGCCGGCTGTCTGGCCACGCTGCCCGAGCACTGGCGGCAGATGGTTCTGCTGTCCTATGTCGAGGGCTATTCCCACAGCGAGATCGCAGCGCGCACCGACACGCCGCTGGGAACAGTCAAAAGCTGGATCGTGAGATCGCTCGACGCGCTGAAGAGGTGTCTCGAACAATGAGCGACGCACCGGATTTCGGAGCAGATCGGGCGGGACTTTATGTTCTTGGCCTTCTGCGCGGCGAAGAGCGGCGGGATTTCGAGGTCGCGTGCGCGCGCGATCCGGCGCTGGCGGCCGAGGTGGCGGCCTGGGAGGAACGGCTGCTGCCATTGGCGCTCGCGGTGCCGCCAGTAGATCCGGGGCCGGCGGTATGGGCGGCCATCGAGCGCGCGACGAGCCCGCGCGCGGCCATACCCGTCCGGCGGAACCGCCTGCGCGAGATCTGGGACAATCTGTTCGTCTGGCGGGGTATCGCCCTCGCTGGCGCGGTGGCGGCGGCGTTGGTGCTCATGTTGCCGCGCGGGGCGACGGGGCCGGCAATGGTCGCGGTGCTGTCGGCGAAGTCGGGCCCGGTGTTCACCGTGGCGATGAAGACGAACGGAGCGCTGAACATCGCGCCGGTGGGGCGTGCTGCGCCGCCGGCTGGCAAGGTCTGGCAGCTCTGGGCGGTGGGCAAGGGCGAGGCGCCGGTGCCGATCGGCTTCGTGCAGGCGGGGGCGACAAGGCTACCGGCGAACGACGTTCCCGCGCGGCTGCGCCGGGCGCATACGCTGATCGCGGTGACGGTCGAGCCGCCTGGCGGTTCGCCCACCGGCAAGCCGACCATGCCGATCGTCTTCGCCGGGCCGCTGCTTCCGGTGGCGCCGACAACGTCCTGATATCCGGCCGGATCAGAGATCGAGGCTGATTTGCTCCGGCGGCGCCCGCTCGGCTTCGGGGCGGACGCCGAGCGTGCCGTCGCTGAAATGCAGCACGAGGCTGCGCTTCGATCCGGCGTCGCGTCGCGTGGTGACGGGATCGCCGGACGGGGTCGCCACCATCACGAAGCCGCGCGCGAGTGTCGCGTGATAGGACAGGGCTTCGAGACGCGCGGCGAGCGCGCCGAGGCGGAGCCGGTTTTCGCGCAGCAGGCCGGGGGCCGGGGCGGCGAGGCGCTGGCCAAGCAGGGCGAGGCTGTGGCGGCGAGCGGCGATGATCTCGCGCGGATGCACGAGGCGGGCGGCGACTTCCCGCGCCTTGGCTCGCTTTGCGGCAACAAGGTGGGGCAAGGCGAGGGCGAGGCGCTCGCCGCGATCATCCAGTCGCTGGCGGGCGGTGCCGATCATCGAGGGCAGGTCGGGGAGGGCAGCGGCAGCGCGATCGAGCCGCAGGCGGACCGACTGGGTGACACGGGTGAGCGCGCCGGTCAGCCGCGCGCCGCTCTGCGCGAGATCGGCGGCCAGCGCCATGCGGTCGGGCACGGCGAGTTCGGCGGCGGCGGTGGGGGTCGGCGCACGGCGGTCGGAGGCGAAGTCGATCAGCGTCGTGTCGGTCTCGTGGCCGACGGCGGAGATCAGCGGGATCGGGCAGGACGCGGCGGCGCGGACCACCTCCTCGTCGTTGAAGGCCATCAGGTCCTCGAGCGAGCCGCCGCCGCGGGCGACGATCAGAACATCTGGCCGCGGCACCTCACCGCCTTCCGGCAGCGCGCCGAAGCCACGGATGGCGGCGGCGATCTGGGCGCCGGCGGTCTCGCCCTGGACGGCGACAGGCCAGAGGATGATGCGGCTGGGAAAGCGGCGGGCGATGGTGGTGCGGATGTCCTGGATCACGGCACCCTGGGGCGAGCTGACGACGCCGACGATGCGCGGCAGCAGAGGCAGGGCGCGCTTGCGGGTGGCGTCGAACAGGCCTTCCTCGGTCAGGCGCAGGCGCAGCTTCTCGATGCGGGCGAGCAGCGCGCCCTCGCCGGCATAGTCCAGTCGCTCGATGATGAGCTGGTATTCCGAGCGCTCGGGATAGGTGGTGATGCGGCCGGTGGCGATGACCTCGACGCCGTTCTCCGGCTTCAGCCCGAGTCGCGCGGCATTGCCGCGCCAGATGATCGCCCGGATCTTCGCCCCCTCGTCCTTCAGGGCCATGTAGGTGTGGCCGGAGGCGTAGGTCTTCATCTCGGTGATCTCGCCGCGCACGCGCACGCGGCCGAAAGCGGTCTCGACCGTGCGTTTGACCGCGCCGGCGAGTTCGGAAACGGTGAGTTCGGGAAGGTTGCCGGTGGCGGCGTCAGCAGTTTCGCTCATGGCGGCGGACTATGCTAAGCGCGCGCCGGTTGCACAAGCTCATGGGGGTTGATCATGCGGGTTCTGGTTGTCGGCGGCGGCGGGCGCGAGCATGCGCTGGCGTGGAAGCTCGCGCAGAGCCCGGTGCTGGAGAAACTCTTCGTTGCGCCGGGGAATCCGGGCATGGAATCGTTGGCCGAATGCGTGGGGATCGGTGCAGAGGAGATCGACGCGCTCGTCGAGTTCGCGCGGGCGGAGCGGATCGACCTCGTGCTGCCGGGGCCGGAGGCGCCGCTGGCGCTCGGCCTCGCGGATCGTCTGGCGGCAGCGGGAATCCCCTGTTTCGGCCCGACGGAGGTGGCGGCGCGGCTCGAATCCTCGAAGCGGTTCACCAAGGAAATCTGCGATGAGGCGGGGATTCCGACGGCCGCCTGGGCGAGCTTTACCGATGCCGACGCGGCGCGCGCCTATCTCGACGAGCATCCGGCGCCGATCGTGATCAAGGCGGATGGGCTTGCGGCGGGCAAGGGCGTGGTGGTCGCCGCGACCGACGCCGAGGCGCGCGAGGCCGTCGCGGCGATGCTCGAAGGCGGGCTGCACGGCGCCTCGGGTGCTGAGATCGTGATCGAGGAATGCCTGATCGGCACCGAGATCTCTCTGTTCGCGATCTGCGATGGCGAGACCGCGCTGTTCTGCGGCACCGCTTCCGACCACAAGCGGGTAGGCGATGGCGATACCGGGCCCAATACTGGCGGAATGGGCGCGATCGCGCCGCCGCCGGCGGCCTCGGAGGCGGTGATCGGCGCGGCGATGGAGCGGATCGTCCGCCCGGCGCTGCGGACGATGGCGCGGCGCGGGGCGCCGTTCCGCGGGTTCCTGTTCGCGGGATTGATGCTGACCGCCTCCGGCCCCAGGCTGATCGAGTTCAACGTGCGGTTCGGTGATCCGGAATGCGAGACGCTGCTGCCGCTGCTGAAGACCGACCTGCTGCCGGTGCTGGCCGATGCGGCGCGGGGGCGTCTCGATGCTGAAACCCGGCTCGACTGGCGGGACGGCGCCGCGGCAACCGTGGTGATGGCGGCGAAAGGCTATCCCGGCGCCTATGAGAAGGGCCACAAGATCGACCTGACCGGCGCGGCCGGTTTGCCGGAGACGACGGTGTTTCAGGCGGGCACGGCGCGGCGCGACGGATCGCTGGTAAGTGCCGGCGGGCGGGTGCTGGCGGTGACGGCGACGGGCGATGACCTGCGTGAGGCGATCGACCGCGCCTATGTCGCGGTGCGGCGGATCGGCTTTCCCGGCGGATTCTGCCGCCGGGATATCGGCGCCAAGGCGGTATAGAGCATCATCCGATCAGATGGCGTCATCTGATCGGATAAAGATGCTCTGCTTGTCGATGTGGTAGAGCATCATCCGATCAGATGGCGTCATCTGATCGGATAAAGATGCTCGGCTTATCAATCTGGTAGAGCATCATCCGATCCATCATGATCGGAAGTGCTCTGACCACTCAGGCGGCGCGGCGTTCGCTGCGCACCGCCGCGGCGAGGGCGGCGACATCGTCTAGCACTGCCTCGACGATGGCGGGCGGCGCCTTGCCCTCCGCATCGAGGCCGGCAGCGAGCTTGTCGATCAGGGCCGAGGCGACCACGGCCGCATCGGCGAACCGTGCGACCGTTGCGGCCTGGGCGGGGGTGCGGACGCCGAAGCCGACGGCGATCGGCAGGTCCGTCGCCTTGCGGACGCGCGGGATGTCGCGGGCGAGGTCCTCGGCCGAGGCGGTGCGGGTTCCGGTGATGCCGGTGATCGAGACGTAATAGACGAAGCCTGAGGAGTCGTTGAGCACGACGGGCAGGCGCTCGTCTGTCGTGGTGGGGGCGACGAGGCGAATCAGGTCGATGCGGTGCTGGCGCAGATGCGGCAGCAGCAGATCCGCCTCCTCGGTCGGCAGGTCGACGACGATCATGCCATCGACGCCGGCGGCGGCGGCATCGGCGGTGAAGCGCTCGACGCCGTAGGAGAGGATGGGGTTGAGATAGCCCATCAGGATCAGCGGCACGGTGTCGTTGGCTGCGCGGAAGTCGCGCACCAGGCCGAGCGTCCCGGCGAGGGTGGCGCCGGCGCGCAGTGCCCGTCGGCCAGCCTGTTGGATGGTCGGGCCATCGGCCATCGGGTCGGTGAAGGGCATGCCGATCTCGATCAGGTCGGCACCGCGGGCAGCCATGCCGGCGAGAAGGGTGGCGGAGGTTTCGCGATCGGGGTCGAACGCCTCGACAAAGGGGATCAGGCCCGCCCGGCCCTCATCGCGGAGGCGGGCGAAGGTGTCGGCGATGCGGCTCAAATCTGTTCTCCGAGATGGCGGGCGACGGTGAAAATGTCCTTGTCGCCGCGACCGCAGAGATTCATCAGGATGATGCTCTCCTTGTCCATGCCGGGGGCGATCTTCGCGACATGGGCGAGGGCGTGCGAGGGTTCGAGGGCGGGGATGATGCCCTCGGTGCGGCAGCAGAGCTGGAAGGCGGCGAGGGCTTCGTCGTCGGTCACGGAGACGTATTCGACGCGGCCGATGTCATGCAGGTAGGAATGTTCGGGGCCGATTCCCGGATAGTCTAGCCCGGCGGAGATCGAGTGGGCCTCGAGAATCTGGCCGTCATCGTCCTGGAGCAGGTAGGTGCGGTTGCCGTGCAGCACGCCGGGGCGGCCGCGCGAGAGCGAGGCGGCGTGCTCGCCCGAATCGAGACCGCGCCCTGCGGCCTCGACGCCGATCAGCTTCACCTGTTCGTCGAGGAACGCATGGAACAGGCCGATCGCGTTCGATCCGCCACCGATCGCCGCGATCGCGACATCCGGCAGGCGGCCTTCGGCCTCCATCATCTGGGCGTGGGCCTCGACGCCGATGACCGACTGGAAGTCCCGCACCATGGCGGGATAGGGGTGCGGACCGGCGGCGGTCCCGATGATGTAGAACGTGTCGCGCACATTCGCGACCCAGTCGCGCAGCGCTTCGTTCATCGCGTCCTTCAGCGTCGCCGCGCCGGAGGTGACGGGACGGATCTCAGCGCCGAGCAGTTTCATGCGGAAGACGTTGGGCTGCTGCCGCTCGACATCCGTGGCGCCCATGTAAACGATACAGGGCAGGCCGAAGAGGGCGGCGACGGTCGCGGTGGCGACGCCGTGCTGGCCGGCGCCGGTCTCGGCGATGATGCGGGTCTTGCCCATGCGCTTGGCGAGCAGGATCTGGCCGATGCAATTGTTGATCTTGTGCGCGCCCGTATGGTTGAGCTCGTCGCGCTTGAAATAGATTTTCGCGCCGCCGAGTTCCCTGGTCAGCCGTTCGGCGAACCAGAGCGGGCTGGGCCGGCCGACGTAATGCTGCAGGTAATACTGGAATTCCCGCATGAAATCGGGATCATCCTTCGCCGCCTCATAGGCCGCTTCCAGCTCGAGGATCAGCGGCATCAGGGTTTCGGCGACAAATCTGCCGCCGAACTCGCCGAAGCGGCCGCGATCGTCGGGCAGGGTGCGCAGGGAATTGGGTATCGGCTTGTTCATGCTGGCTCTCCGTCCTGCACGGATAGCCGATATGTCAGGCAGATGAAACCGGATCAGGTCTCCAATTCGGTATCCCAGTAGAGAAAGTCGCGCCAGCTTTCGTGCAGGTAGTTGGGCGGGAAGGCGCGGCCGCGATCCTGCAGCTCCCAGCTGTTCGGCCGGCGCGGCGTTTCATAGGGGAACATGTGGCATTCGCGGGGGAGTTTCGAGCCCTTGCGCAGGTTGCACGCACCGCAGGCGGTGACGACGTTCTCCCAGGTGGTGCGGCCGCCGCGGGCGCGCGGGATGACATGGTCGAAGGTCAGCTCCGGCGCTGGCAGGCGGTTGTGGCAATACTGGCAGGTAAAGCCGTCGCGCAGAAACACGTTGAAGCGGGTGAAGGCCGGCTGCCGCAGGCCGGGGACGAAATCCTTCAGCGCGATGACCGATGGCAGGCGCATCGCCGCGGAGACGGAGTGCACCTCGTGCTCGTATTCCGACAGGACGGAGACACGATCGAGGAACACGGCCTTTACAGCATCCTGCCAGGACCAGAGCGACAACGGAAAATAGGAGAGCGGACGGAAATCCGCATTCAGGACGAGTGCGGGAAAATTCTGCCCGCCGTCAGGCATTACTGAACCGCTCCCAGAAGGGCGACCAGATCAACCGGCCGGCCTTGGACTGGAAACGCCCTGCAATGAACTGCGTCGAATCCATGTGAAGGAATATGCCGCCAAGTCTGCGGCGCTGCAAGCGCGGGTTTCGCAATGTCAACAGCTTGTCACGCGGGCGAGGCCGGGGCGGCGAAGGCGCGCTGGAGCGTGAGGGCGCCGAGCGAGAGGCCGGAATCGTCGATTCCGTGGGCGAGTTTCGGAACGAAGAGGCTCTCGACCGGCACGCCGGCGGCGCGCAAGGCGGTCTCGGCGTCGCGCGAGCGGGAGGGGGGCACGATCTCGTCGATCTCGCCATGCACGAGCAGGACCGGCGGGCGGCCGGCGATCTCGGCCGGCAGCGATTCGGGGGCGAGCAGCGCGCCGGAATAGGCGAGAATAGCTCTCGGCGGCACCGCCCGGCGCAGGCCGGTGAACAGCACGGTCATCGCACCCTGGCTGAATCCCATCAGCGCATAGGCATCCGCCGGAAGGCCAAGACGGGCGAGTTCGGCATCGATGAACGGATCGAGCGCCGCACGGGCCCGGCGCACACCGCCGCCGAGCGCGTGCGGGTCGAGCGTGCCGATCGGGAACCATTGGCGGCCGAAGGGGGCAAGGTCGAACGGGTCGGGCGCGTGCGGGGCGACAAAGGCGGCATCGGGGATCGCGCGGGCCCAATAGGGCGCGAGGTCGATCAGGTCGTTGCCATCGGCGCCGACGCCATGGCACAGCACCACCAATTGCCGCGCCTTGCCGCCGTTTGCCGGGCCCCAGCGCGGTCCGTCCAGTTCAGCCATGAAGTCCTGCTCCTTGCATTTGCGGGGGAGCGTATCATCGTGGAGGCCGATGTCCATCGTCACCCGTTTCGCGCCGAGCCCGACCGGCTACCTGCATCTCGGCCACGCGGCCTCGGCCTTTGCCGGATACGACCTGGCGCGTGGGGCAGGCGGGCGGTTCCTGCTGCGGCTCGAGGATATCGATGCCGGGCGTTGCCGGCCCGGATTCGCCGAGGCGATCCTGGAGGATCTGACCTGGCTCGGCCTGGGCTGGGATGGCGAGGTACGGGTGCAATCGGCGCATTTCGACGCGTATCGGGCGGTGCTGGCGCGGCTGGAGGCGATGGGGCTGCTATATCGGTGTTTCTGCACGCGGGCGGCGATTGCCGCCGCCCTCGGCGCGCCGCACGGCGTGGAGGCGGCCTATCCCGGCACTTGCCGCGGGCTCGACCCGGCAGAGGCAGACGCGCGGGCGGCGCAAGGCGAGCCCTATGCGCTGCGACTGCGGGTTGACCGGGCCGCGACGATCGCAGGGCGGCTGCGCTATCACGAGGCGGCGGAAGGCTGGGTGGAGGCCGATCCGCTGCCGCATGGCGATGTGGTGCTGGCGCGCAAGGACGTGCCGGCGAGCTATCATCTCTGCGTCTGTCATGACGATGCGTTGCAGGGTGTGACGCATGTGACGCGGGGCGAGGATCTGCGGGCTGCGACGGATATTCATGTGCTGCTGCAGGCGCTGCTGGGTTGGCCGCATCCGGCCTATGCCCATCACCCGCTGATTCGCGACGCGGCGGGGCGGCGGCTGGCCAAGCGCGACCGGGCGACGACATTGCGCAATCTCAGGGAAAGTGGCGCCACGCCTGCGCAAATCCGCGAGATGGTCTCTTGCCGGATCGGTGATCTCGCCTCACTCTAGACATCATGAAGCGTCTTCTGATTCTGGTCCCGACCGCCGGCACGGCCCTCGCGCTTGGCCTGCTGCTTTCCACGCCACCGGCTCATGCCGTGCCGACGCCGCCCGCGATCGCGCAGGTGGCCCGTGCGGCGCTTCCCGCGGTCGTCGATGTCGAAAGCATCGATCCCTCGAAGGCCAAGGGTGAAAAGCCCGAGGCAATCCCGACGCCCGACCAGGGGGCCGCGGCGCATTCAGAGCCACAGCAAGCGGATACGAACACCCTCATCGTTCCGCCAAAGGCGGAACAGGCGCTTGGGACGGGGTTCTTCATCAGCCCGGATGGCTACATCGTGACCAATCACCACGTCATCGCAGGGGCGAGCGAAATCAAGGTGACGATGCACGATGGCTCGATCTTCACCGCGAAGCTGATCGGTTCGGACAAGAAGGCCGATCTCGCGGTATTGAAGATCGACGCGCATCGTCCTGTGCCCTTCCTGCATTTCGGCAACAGCTCGCGCCTCGATCTCGGTGACTGGGTGGTGGCGATCGGCAATCCGTTCGGCCTCGGCTTCAGCGTGTCGGCAGGGGTGGTGAGCGCGCTGCACCGCGATATCGGTTCGGGGCCGTATGACGATTTCATCCAGACCGACGCGGCCATCAACCGGGGTAATTCGGGCGGACCGCTGCTGGATGCGAAAGGGCGCGTGGTGGGTGTCGATTCGGCGATTTACTCGCCCTCTGGCGGTTCGGTCGGGATCGGGTTCGCGATCCCGTCCAGCATGGTCAGGCCGGTGGCAGCAGCGATCATTGCCAAGGGCGCGATGAAGCGCGGCTGGGCCGGGCTGCGGATCGAGCATGTGTCGGAGGAGATGAAAACGGCGTGGCGCCTGCCCTCGACCGATGGCGTGGTGATCGGCGGTGTCGTGGCTGGCGGGCCTGCCGCCGGCAAGCTCGGCCCGGGTGACGTCGTCACGGCGGTCAATGGCCGGAAAGTCACCACCGTACATGATTTCAGGGTCTCGCTGGCGGAGATCCCGGTCGGGCATGAGGCGAGGATGACCTTTGTACGCGGTGGCAAGACCGAAGATGCGGCGATCACCATTGCGGCACCCCCCCAGCATCGCGGCAAGGCCGGAAAGGCGCATTTTCAGACCGCGATGCCGATGCTCAAGCCGACCGACATTCCAGCACTCGGCATTGGTGTTGCGACCCATCCCGGCGGGGCGGGGGTGATCGTTGTGACGGTTGCAAAGGATGGCCCCGCGGCGCGGGCCGGGCTCGCGCCGGATACGCTGATCGAGGCGGTCGGTCCGCATTTCGTGACGACCAGTGCGGCGTTGCAGCAGGGCGTGAAGGCCAGCGGCGATGCCGTGCCCTTGCTGGTCGATGGGCCGCAGGGTGCGAGCTGGATCGTTGTGCCGGTGGGTACGGCGCACGGCTGAAAGCGCGGTCCGGCCAGACGATTCATACGTCTGGCCGGATGAGGCCCTTAGTTCGCGCGGGGAGCGAACCCCGCGGCCTCGATGCCGGCGACGGCACAGGCCTCGTCATTGTCCGAGGTATCCCCCGAAATCCCGACCGCGCCGAGCACCGCGCCATCGGCGGTAACCAGAACGCCACCGGGCACCGGCACCATGCGCCCGCCGGTTGCCGCAGCGAGGCCGGTGATGAAGCCGGCGCCGCCAGCGTTCCAGCGATCGAACAGCATGCGCGAGCCAGCACCGACGCCGAGGCCGCCCCAGGCCTTGCCGGTGGCGATCTCGACGCGGGCGATGCCAGAGCCATCCTCGCGGGCGAGCGCGACCATATGGCCCCCGGCATCAAGCACGACCACGGTCAGGGGGGCGAGGCCGAGGTCGCGGCCTTTGGCGCGGGCGGCCTCGATGATGCGGTTGGCGGCTTCAAGCGTGAGACGGGGCATGCGATTTCTCCGTTGGACGAGTTTACGCCGGGGTTTTCGCGGTGACCGGCCGCGAAGTCCAGACCGGGTGATACAAAAACCGCGGCCGGAGGGGCTTCTCCGGCCGCGGGTCTGTCAGTCTGGCTTCTTGTCGGGCTTATTTCGAATTCGGCACCTTCACGAAGCTCGGGAATTTCGGCTGCGCATTGGCCAGCTTGGCGGGCCAGATCACCTTCTGCTCGCCATCCTGCCATTGCAGGTCGACCCAGCGCATGTGACCCTTGCCATAGACCGTCCCGTTGGCAAAGCGCGCCTTCGGCCCGTTGAACTGCATCCGCCCCTCGGTGCCGATCCGGTCGGTCTTGGCGAGGGCGGCAACCAGCGGTCCCGCCTTGGTCGATTTCGCCCGCTCGATCGCATCGGCGAGGGCATACATCGCGTCATAGGTGGTGAAACCGGTATAGGCCGGCGAGGTGTGGAATTTCGCCTGATACGCGTTCATGAAAGGTTGCGTCTTCGGCGTGATCGCGATGCCGGCGGCGGCTGGCGCGATCGTGATGACACCCTGCGTTGCCCCGCTTGTCGCCTTCCAGAACGTCGTCGACGTCGCTTGGGAGCTGATGCCCATCAGCGGGATCGGCACGTTCTGCTCGGCCCATTGCGTTGTCGGCTTGGCGCCGGCATGCGCCCATCCGGTGATGATCACGTCCGGGTGCATCGCCTCGATCTTCTGATAGATCGGGGTGAAATCCGTGGTATCCGGCGCGAAGCGGAGATCCTTCAGTACCTTGAGACCGACCTTGGGCAGGCACTTGTTGAAGCCGGCATCGAGCGGCAGGGTCCAGGCGGCGTCCTCGCTCATCACCACGGCGGTCTTCATGTGCAGCTTGCCGACGAGGACGGATTTCGCGGCGTCGCAGATGTTCTGCGCCAGTTCGGCGGAGTTCTCGTTCGGCTCGAAGATGTATTTATGCTGAGCGTAGTTCGCATGTACGAATTCGGTGAGCTTGTTCGAGGCCGCACCGGTGATGAGGAAGGGCTCGTGCATGCGCGCCGCCCAGGGCTCGAGTGCCAGGCCGACCTCACTAGTGAAATCGCCGACGACGGCCACCGCATGATCCTGCCGTACCATGCGCTGGAACGAGCGGATGGCGTCGGTCGTGGAGTTGTGATTGTCCTCGATGACGAGCTTGATCGACCGGCCGTTCACACCGCCCTTGGCATTGATTTCCGCAGCGGCGAGGGTCGCGCCGTCGGCGATCGAGCGGCCGGGAATCGAGCCGAGCCAGGCGGTGATCCCGACCACGATCGGCTTCGGGTTGGCTTGGGCCAGCAACGGGAGCCCTGTCAGTGCGGCGACAGCGAGCATACCCACGGATTTGCGCCGTAACCGGCGCCCTGTTCCAGAATTCATGTTTCTCTCCCCTGTCAGGTGACCGGCTTGGACGCCGGTCAGGGAAGACTGTGCCGAAACATGAGCCCTTTGCAACCCTTCATGCCTGCCGGGGCAAGCGGCTGGCGTAGCCTAGCCTAGCTTAGAGCATCATCCGATCAGATGGAATCATCTGATCGGATAAAGATGCTCGACTTATCAATATGATAGAGCACTACATCCGATCCAATCGGATCGGAAAGGGCCCTATCCTCGGCACAGAGTTCGATCCGTGATGTACAGGTGACGGCGACCACCGGCCTTGCTTCCGGAAAGGTGAGAAACTGCCGTGCCTCGCCTTCGAGGGTGAGTTGTTCGCGCAGCAGGCGCCATTCCAGACGATCGGTATCCTCGATGAACATTGCGAGAATGCCTGGACGGGCGCCGGTCAGCCGCGCGGGGGCAAGCGCGGCAAGACGATGACGCATCGCCACCGCCACCTCATTCTCGCTGCCGGCGCGGGCAGCGAGCACAAAAACGCCCTGGCCGTCGCCGGTCACGGCAAGGTTCGCCTCAGGGCCGAATTCGTGCCGCAACCGGTTCATCAGCCCGTTCTCGTTGGCCTGCGCTGCGGCCAGCATGAGCGGATCGAGACGCAGGACCGCCGCTTCGTCCTGATCCGACCGCTTCGCGCCGGTGAGCATTTCATTGATGCGGCGATGCAGTTCGGCGAGGGTGGTGGTACCATCCGGCTCGACGACGCGCAGGCCGCGCGGCAGTGTCATTTTCAGAAGATAGCGACCAGGATGGGCGGATAGCCATGTCTGCAGATCCGGATCGATCCGATCCATCAACTGCATCCACGCGGCGCGATGGACGAGGCGGCCGGCCTCTGCGGAGAGCGTGTCGCAAACAATTTCAACCGCTGTATCTTCGCGCGTTGCGAGGAGGTCATACGTGGTGGCGTCCTCCAGCCCCGCGAATTCGACCTCAAACCCCATCGCGCGATGCCGCTCTGCGGTGTCATGGAGATGCAGCAACGGGATCAGCGTTCCATCCGTCGCAAGGGCGGCGGCAAGGGCGGCGTCAAACCTCTCCTGTCCGGATTTGCCGAGCCCTGCCGCGAGGAATTGAAGAGCCGCCACGCGGCCGGCGAGCACCTGATCGGCCGGCGAGAGCGGGAGATCCCGGACAACCTTCTCGGCGGCGAATTCGGCCGCATGGCGCAGCACAACAAGGCGCCCATAGCGCGGGCTTGCCGCAGCCTCGTCACGCAGACGACCGATCCTGGCAGACCAGGATTTTCGCCCGGCGCGATCGATCAGGGCGACAATCTGCTTTCGGGTTGCGGCCGGTGCGCGTGAATTGTTCATAAGCAAAGTGTCTACCTCACGCGCCGGCGGGCCGCCATCACTTTTTTGCCAGAGCATCAATATGATAGCGCTCGCCATCCGATCCTGATGGATCGGAAAGTGCTCCAGAGCATCATCCGATCAGATGGCGTTATCTGATCGGATAAAGATGCTCTGTTTATCAATAGGATAGAGCACTACTTCCGATCCGAAAGGATCGGAAAGTGCTCTAGCGGCAGGTGACCTGAGCCGGTATCGCCGCACTGCGCGCGGTGCAGCAGGAGCTGGTCGGCCAGCACGCAAGCCATCATCGCCTCGCCCACCGGCACAGCACGGATGCCGACGCAGGGATCGTGCCGCCCCTTGGTCTGGATGTCGACCTCGTCGCCGTCGGAATCGACGCTGTGTACCGGGGTGAGAATCGAACTGGTCGGCTTCACCGCGAAACGGACGATGACGGGCTGGCCAGTCGAGATGCCGCCGAGCACGCCGCCGGCGTGATTGGCGAGGAAGCGGACCGTGCCGTCCTCGTTCATGCGCATCTCGTCCGCGTTCTGCTCGCCACGCAGGGCGGCGGCGGCGAAACCGTCGCCGATTTCCACGCCCTTGACCGCGTTGATGCTCATCATCGCCGCCGCGAGATCGGCATCGAGCTTGGCATAGACCGGCGCTCCGAGGCCGGGGGACACGCCCTCGGCAACGACCTCGACCACGGCACCGAGCGAGGAGCCGGCCTTACGCACGGCATCGAGCTCGTCGGCCCATTCCTTTGCGGCAACCGGGTCGGGGCAGAAGAAGGCGTTGCGGTCGACCTCGTCCCAGTCGAAACGGGCGCGGTCGATCACATGCTTGCCCATCTGCACGAGCGCGCCCCTGATTTGCACGCGTGCGCCCAGGATCTTGCGCGCGATGGCGCCGGCGGCAACGCGGGATGCGGTTTCCCTGGCCGATGAGCGGCCGCCGCCGCGCGGATCACGGATCCCGTATTTCCAGTGATAGGCGATGTCGGCATGGCCGGGGCGGAAACGATCGGCGATGTTGGCGTAGTCCTGCGAGCGCTGGTCGGTGTTCTCGATCTGCAGGGCGATTGGTGTGCCAGTGGTCATGCCGCCATGTACGCCCGAGAGTATGCGGACGATGTCCGGCTCGCGGCGCTGGGTGGTGAAGCGGGACTGGCCGGGCCGCCGGCGATCGAGAAAGGGCTGGATGTCCGCTTCCGAGAGCTGGATGCGCGGCGGCACGCCGTCGACGACGCAGCCGATCGCTGGGCCGTGGCTTTCGCCCCAGGTGGTGACGCGGAAGAGATGGCCGAAACTGTTGTACGACATGCCGGTTTATAGGCGCTGGCGGCGGTGTTTCGCTAGAGCATCCGTATCCGATCGGATGGAAGCCTCTGATCGGATACGGATGCTTTGATAACCAATCAGATAGGGCAGGGCATCCGATCCGGATGGATCGGAACGTGCTGCAGTCTCCGCCGGCCGCCCGGTGCGGCCGGCGAAGGGTCGGTCAAAGCCCGAGGCCGAGTTGCGGACGCAAGGCGGCGAGGAGCGAGTCGGCCAGCGCGTCGGGGTCTGCCGTTGTGGTGCGGAGGTGGAACTCCGGCGCTTCCGGCGGCTCGTAGGGGCTGTCGATGCCGGTGAAGTTGCGGATCTCGCCGGCATCCGCCTTGCGGTAGAGCCCCTTCGGATCGCGCTCGCGGCAGACCTCGATCGGCGTGTCGACAAAAACCTCGTGGAACAGCCCCGGCTCGACGAGTTCGCGCGCCATGTTTCGCTCGGCGCGGAAGGGCGAGATGAAGCTGACCAGCACGATCATGCCGGCATCGGCGAACAGCTTCGCCACCTCGGCGACGCGGCGGATGTTCTCCACCCGGTCGGTATCGGTGAAGCCGAGATCGCGGTTGAGCCCGTGGCGCACATTGTCGCCATCGAGCAGGTAAGTATGCACGCCGAGCAGGTGCAGCTTTGTTTCCAGCGCGTTGGCGATGGTCGACTTGCCCGAGCCGGACAGGCCGGTGAACCAGAGAATCGCCGGGCGGTGGCCGTTCAGCGCCTCGCGGGCGGTGCGGTCGATGGTCAGTGCCTGGCGGTGGATGTTGCTCGCGCGGCGCAGCGGATGGCGGATCATGCCGGCGGCGACGGTGGCGTTGGTCATCCGGTCGATCAGGATGAAGGCGCCGGTGCGCGGGTTCAGCGTGTAGGGGTCGAAGGCGACCGGCGTGGCGAGGGCGACATTGACCGAGCCGACCTCGTTAAGCATGAGGGACTCGGCGGCGAGTTCGTCGAAATTGTTGACGTTGACCTTGTGCTTGATGCGCGAGACGACGCCGGAGACGGTCGCGGTGCCGAGCTTCACGATGTAGGGCCGGCCGGCGAAGAGCGGCGCCTCGCCCATCCAGACAAGGTCGGCGGCGAACTGGTCGGCAACATCCGGCCGGGCGCCGGGGCTGGCGAGCATATCGCCACGCGAGAGATCGACCTCGTCGGCGAGGGTGAGGGTGACGGCCTCGCCGGCGCGGGCGGCGGGGCGGTCGCCATCGGCGGTGACGATGCGGGCGATGCGGGTGAGCTGGCCTGAGGCTGCAACCAACACCTCGTCGCCCGGCCTGATCTCGCCACCGGCGAGCGTGCCGGCATAGCCGCGGAAATCGGCGTCTGGCCGGTTGACCCATTGCACGGGGAAGCGGAACGGCCCGGCGCCGGTGCCGCCTGGCTCGATGGTTTCCAGATGCTCGAGCAGGGTCGGGCCGTCATGCCAGGTCATGCGCGCGCTGCGATGGACGACATTGTCGCCATGGCGGGCGGAGAGCGGGATCGGGGTGATCGTCTCGAAATGGAACCGCGCGGCAAGGGCGCGGAACTCCTCGGCGATGGCGTCGAAGCGCGCCTGGTCAAACCCGATCAGGTCGATCTTGTTCACCGCAAGGACGATGTGGCGGATGCCGAGCAGGTCGGCGATGAAGGCGTGCCGGCGGGTCTGGGTCAGCAGGCCCTGGCTGGCATCGACGAGCAGGATGGCGAGCTGCGCGGTCGAGGCGCCTGTGGCCATGTTGCGGGTATACTGCTCGTGGCCGGGCGTGTCGGCGATGATGAACTTGCGCCGTTTCGTCGCCATGAAGCGGTAGGCGACGTCGATCGTGATGCCCTGCTCGCGCTCGGCTTCCAGCCCGTCGACGAGGAGGGCGTAGTCGATATTGGCGCCGTCGGTGCCGTATTTCCGTGAATCGCGTTCGAGGGCAGCGCGCTGGTCGTCGGGGATGTTGTCGGTGTCGAACAGCAGCCGGCCGATCAGGGTCGACTTGCCGTCATCCACCGAGCCGCAGGTCAGCAGGCGCAGCAGCGAGCGGGAAGCGGTCATGCTCATCGCGTTCATCAGAAATATCCCTCGCGCTTCTTCTTTTCCATCGCCGCGGCATCGTCGTGGTCGATCAGCCGTCCCTGGCGCTCGGACATCCGCGAGGCGCGCATTTCGGCGAGTACCGCATCGAGGGTTTCGGCATCGGATTCGATCGCGGCGGTCAGCGGATAGCAGCCGAGTGTGCGGAAGCGGACCTTGCGCAGCTGCGGCACCTCGCCGGGCCGGAGCGGCAGGCGGTCGTCATCGACCATCAGGAGCTGGCCGCCGCGTTCGACCACCGGGCGCTCCTTCGCGAAATAGAGCGGCACGACGGGAATATTCTCGCGGGCGATGTAGTTCCAGATATCCGCCTCGGTCCAGTTCGAGAGCGGAAAGACGCGCATGGTCTGGCCGGGGGCGAGGCGGGTGTTGAACAGGTTCCAGATTTCCGGCCGCTGCGCCTTCGGATCCCAGCCATGGCCGGCGGTACGAACCGAGAAGATGCGTTCCTTGGCGCGGGATTTTTCCTCGTCGCGCCGGGCGCCGCCAAAGGCCGCGTCGAACTGCAACTCGTCGAGCCCGGCCTTGAGCGTTTCGGTCTTCATCACCTGGGTGTAGGTCGAGGCGCCGTAGTCGAACGGGTTCACACCGCGAGCGGCGGCCTCGGCATTGTGGCGGACGATGAGATCGAGGCCGAGGCGCTGCACCGTTTCGTCGCGGAAACGGATCATCTCGCGGAATTTCCAGCCGGTATCGACGTGCATCAGCGGGAAGGGCGGTTTCGCCGGGTAGAATGCCTTCATCGCGAGATGCAGCATCACCGAGCTGTCCTTGCCGATCGAATAGAGCATGACCGGGTTGCGGAACCCCGCTGCGGTCTCGCGGATGATCTCGATGCTTTCCGCCTCGAGTGCCGCGAGATCGGCATCCAGCGTGGCGGTCATAGTCTCTGTCGCGCTCATGACGGGCCTCGTTTCCGTAAGGAATAACCTTTGGAAAACAGAAACGCCCCCGGCTCGCAAGAGCCGGGGGCGAATTGAGCAGAAACCGGTTTCCGGATGGCCCGCGCGGAGTTTTTCCTCCCCCGCGCACCCCGCCCGGCAGTAAAACGCTTTGCCGTTACTTGGAGGTCTTTTGCTGCGGCAACGGCACCGCAACGAACAGAGCCTGGTTGCCGCGCATCACCCGCAGCGCGATCGCCTTGGCGTGGCCGGCTTCCGCCTTGTGGATCGCGCCAACCGCCTGCTCGGGATCGTTCACGGTCGTGCTGCCGACACCGACGATCAGATCGCCGGGACGGAGCCCAGCCTCGTCCGCCGGCGAATTCGGCGCGACATGCGCGATCAGCGCGCCGGAGACACCGCCCGGCAGATTGAGCTGCTGGCGGGCTGCATCGGTCAGCGGTGCAAGGGAGAGGCCGAGTTCCGGCTTGTGCACCGCGCCGCCGCCCTGGTTGCCGCCGGGGCCGAAGGCGGCCTGGGCGTTTGCCGGCATCTTCTCGACACGCAGGTTCAGCTCGTGCGATGCGCCGCCCCGCAGATAGGTAATGCTGGCATTGCCGTCCGGCTTGATCCCGGAGATGGCAAGCGCGAGTTCGCGCGGATCGCGCACCATCTTGCCATCGACCTTGGTGATGATGTCGCCGGGCTTGAGGCCAGCCTTGGCCGCCGGACCATCGGGCATCGTTTCCGCGATCAGCGCGCCATCGGCATGGCCATCATGCACGGAGACGCCCATGGCCTGCGCCATTTCCGGGGTGATCGTCTGCACCTGCACACCGATGAAGCCGCGGGTGATGTGGCCGGACTTGATCAGCTCATCGGAAATCTGTTTCACCATGTCCGACGGGATCGAGAAACCGATGCCGACCGAACCGCCGGATGGCGTCAGGATCGCGGTGTTCACGCCGATCACCTCGCCCCTCTGGTTAAGCAGCGGACCGCCGGAATTGCCTTCGTTGATCGGCGCATCGATCTGGATGAAGCTGTCATACTGACCGTCGCCGATATCGCGGCCGAGTGCCGAAACCACGCCGGTCGTCACCGTTTCGGCGAGGCCGAACGGGTTGCCGATCGCGATCACCCACTGGCCGGGTACGACCTTGGACGAGTCCCCAAGCTGCAGATAGGGAAACGGCTTGTCGCGCGTGACCTTGAGCACCGCGAGGTCGGTGCTCGGGTCGGTGCCGATGACCTTGGCCGGCAGTTTCGACCCGTCGGACAGGGTGACGAACACAGATTTGGCGTGTTTCACGACGTGGTTGTTGGTCACGAGGTAGCCGGTCGAGGAAATGAAGAAGCCGGACCCCTTGGCTTCGACCGCCTGGGGCCGCTGCGGATGCGGCATCGCGAAGGGGAAGGGGAAGGGCATGCCAGGCGGAAGCCCGTTCTGCGACTGGGTATCGCTCGCGGTCTGGGTCTTGAGATGAACGGTGACCGAGACGACAGCCGGGCTGACATCCTTGACCAGCGGGGCAAAGCTCGGGATGGGTTTGAAGTCCTTCTGGACCTTGGCCGTTGCGTCGTATGCCTGGTTGTTGGCGAAAGCGCTGCCGGCCGAAACCGCGGCCAGCGAGGCGCTGGCCAGCATCACTGCGGTGAGGGCGGCAAGGCGCCCGGGCCGACGGCGGGCGAGGAACAGGTTCATTCAGTCTATCCTTCTTGTTCGGCCGGCCGCGCCGGCGGAAAAGGGGCTGCCCCGCGAGGGGCAGAGGCTAGGGGCACCGATCTGGACTATTGGTCCGTTCCACAAGCGGGACAGTTCCCGAAACGGATCAATCGCCTGAAAGCGCATATAGAGCGGTTCCTAAACAGCACTATCCCGCCCCCATGAAACTCGTTTCATTCACGGATGTCGACAAGCACGAGCTCGGCGCCGTCCGCGTCCGCGGTGATCACAATCTCGCGTTCTCCCTGCACCGCCACGCCATCGCGCGTTGCAGCCGCATGGCCATTCACGGTGAAAGAGCCGCTGGCGGGAACGAGATAGGCGGCGCGGCCGGGTGCGATGGGCTGGTTGATCCGCTCGCCGGGGGCCATGCGAGCGGCCAGCACGGCGGCGTCGGCATGCAGGGGCAAGGCGCCACGTTCGGCATCGCCCTCCCGCCCGCCGGCCAGCACGGTCAGGCCGGCGCCGGTCGATCTTGGAAACGCCCGGGTTGCCCAGCCCGGCTCAACGCCGCGCCGGTCGGGCAATACCCAGATCTGGAACAGCCGGGTCGGCTCCGCCTCCAGGTTGTATTCCGCATGCACAATGCCGGTTCCCGCATGCATGACCTGGACATCTCCCGCGCGCGTCACGCCGCGATTGCCGAGATTGTCCTGGTGCGTGATCGCGCCCTGGCGGATGAAGGTGATGATCTCCATGTCGCGATGCGGGTGGGGATCAAACCCGGCTTGCGGGGCAACTTCATCGTCGTTCCAGACCCGCAGCGCGCCCCAGCCCATGCGGGCGGGCTCATGATAGCCGCCGAAGCTGAAATGGTGGCGCGCATTCAGCCAGTCATTGCGGAAACTGCCCAATGTCGCGAAGGGACGAATGTCGATCATCTTTCTTCTCCTGCACGATCCATCCGAGGGATCGCGATATTATTCGATATCGAATGATATATGGGGTGGAGATGCCGGCGTTCAATCCTCGGCGGCAACGCTGCCGAGCCGCCGCAACAATCCCTGCAAGACCAGGAGTTCGTCCTGATCCAGGCCACGCATCGCGGTGGCGATGTCATTGGCATGCTGAGGGAAAAGCTCCTCGATGAAGCGACGCCCCGCGTCGGTGAGGACAACCCTGACCCGTCGCCGGTCTTCGGGGCATTGCACCCGCTCGACGAGGAGGCGGCGGGCCAGCTTGTCGATCACGTCGGTCAGGTTGCCGGGACTGGTCAGCAACTTGCGCGTCAGGTCGCGCTGCGTCAGCGGACCGAGATGAAGCAGGGCTTCCAGCACACCGAGCTGAACATGCGTGAGACCGGCGGCCGCAAGGCGCGGTTGCGTGCGGTTGAGCACGGAATGGCTTGCGCGCATGAGCTTGACATAGGCGCGAACTGCGGTTTCCGTGGCTTCATCCTCGACGCCGAACATCGGTCTATCGGTTCATCAGCACCGGAAGTCGGGCATATTCAAGAACGTGCCGGGTGACGCCGCCAAGGATCAGCTGACGCAGGCGCGAGTGCGAATACGCGCCCATCGCCAGCAGATCCGCCCCGTATTCGGTCACGGCTGCGAGGAGCCCGGCGCCGGCACTGCGGTCTGTGGCGCGGAATTCGGTGTCGTCGGCGGCGACGCCGTGAAGTTCGAGATAGGCCGCGAGCTGGGCGGCCGGTGGACCTTGCCGCTGGTAGTCCGGCGAGTGAAAAATCCGCACATGCCCGGCGCTGGCGAGCCAGGGCATGATTGAGGCGACGGCGGAGGCGCTTTCCGCCGTGCCGTTCCAGGCGATCGCGATTCGTGTGCCGATCGTGTTCGCCGGCTCGACGGGAGCAATCAGGGCGGGCCGGCCAGAATCGAACAGAACGGCATGAAGCGCGTCCGCCGAGGCGACATCCTCGGCAGATTTGGGATGCGGCACAACGATGAGATCCGACAGCCTCGCCTCGCTGGCAACCAGCTCATCCTCGCGGCCGACAACGGAGGTGAACCACGCACTGGCCTGCTCGACGGCACCACCCGCCGCCCGCACCGGCGCGCCCACGGCAATGCCGCGGGCGGCGGTTTCGGCGTCGAACAATGCCGAGAGGGCGCGAGCCTCGGTGTTCCCCTCTTTTTCGGTCGTCGCCATCATCTCTTCGATCATCGCCCCTGAAAGGCCTTCGCCGGCCAGGGGCGCCACGTCGCGCGTATCGGTTCGAACGTGAAGGGCGTGGACGTGCGCCTGCCAGCGCATGCCGAGCAGGAGCGCCGTCCCGAGCGCTGCGCGGGCCGAAGCTGCGCCCGCGAGAGGCAGAAGAATCTTGCGGATCGCCATGGTCAATTCCTCCAGACCGCTTCGATGATGCGTATGATGCTACATCGTTGGCAGCGAGTCAGTACATCGTCGAGAGAACGGTCCGCAGGCGCTTCAGTTCCTCGAGCGCGCGGCCGGTACCCTTGGCAACGCATTGCAGCGCTTCGTCGGCAACGACGACAGGCAGGCCGGTGGCGTCGCGCAGCACGTCGTCGAGGCCACGCAGCAAGGCGCCGCCGCCGGTAAGGACGATCCCTTTATCGACGATGTCGCCGGCAAGTTCCGGCGGTGTGTTTTCAAGCGCGACCTTGACCGTTTCCACGATCTGGCCGACCGGTTCGGCGAGGCTCTCGGCGATCTGGGCTCTTGTAACCCTGACCTCGCGCGGGACGCCGTTGATCAGATCCCGGCCCTTCACCTCGTGCCAGTCGTTGTTGGTCGCGGGATTTGCCCACGCCGCGCCGATATCCAGCTTGATCTTTTCGGCCGAGGATTCGCCGATCAAGAGGTTGTGACCACGGCGCAGGTAGGAAATGATCGCCTCGTCCATCTTGTCGCCGCCCACACGGACGGACCGGGCATAGACGATGCCGCCGAGCGAGATCACGGCGACCTCGGTGGTGCCGCCGCCAATATCGACCACCATCGAACCCGAAGGCTCGGTTACCGGCAGTCCGGCGCCGATTGCCGCCGCCATCGGTTCCTCGATGAGCAGAACCTTGCGAGCCCCGGCACTCTCGGCACTTTCCTGGATGGCGCGACGTTCCACCGCGGTCGAGCCGGACGGAACGCAGACGATGATCAGCGGCGAGGCAAATCCCCGCCGGTTATGCACCTTGCGGATGAAATGCTTGATCATTTCCTCCGCCACCTCGAAATCGGCGATCACGCCGTCGCGCAGCGGACGAATGGCTGAAATGTTGCCCGGTGTGCGGCCCAGCATGTGCTTGGCTTCCTCGCCGACGGCAAGCACCTGCTTGCGCCCCTTCACCTCGGCGATCGCAACAACGGAAGGCTCGTCGAGAACGATGCCGCGGCCCTTCACGTAGACAAGGGTGTTGGCGGTTCCCAAATCGATGGCCATGTCGGCGGACATGAGCCCGAGAAGTCTGGAGAGCATGAAATCCTTTCCGCACGGCCAGGCCGGGTTCGCATGCGGTTCCCGGCGCCGGTTTTCAGTCTGGCTTTGGTTCAGTAAATGTCGTCTGTTAACGCATCTCAACTCGGAGTGTCGATGCAGCGGCCGGATTACAGGCTACCCGCCAGATTAACAAGGCCGTCCGTACCTGCCCCGTGTATCCGTAAAAGCCCCATGAAGTTGCCAAAACGCCGTCGTTACAATGCCGACATCCGGCGGACATCCAGACGCAACGCCGAGACCTATATCGCGTCGGATGGAATGAGGAGACCTAGACAATGGCCTTGAGATCGAAACAACGCTTCATCCTGCCCGTCCTGCTCTGCGCTACGGCGCTTGGGCTTGCCGGCTGCGGCTATACGCCCGGCCAGCGCGCCCTCTCCGGCGGCGCCATCGGTGCCGGAACGGGCGCCATCCTCGGCGCCGCAACCGGCGGCTCTGCCGCGACGGGCGCGTTGATCGGCGGTGCCGTGGGTGCGATCGGCGGTGCTGTGACGAACCCGAACCAGATCAATCTGGGCCACGTGCCATAATCCCGCCACCGCTTCGGCACCATCCGGAGCAAGCATGAAAAAGGGGGCTTTCGCCCCCTTTTTTGTTGTCCTGCTGATCGGGTCAGATCAGCCGATGGTTTCGCCTGGCCAGATCAGCCGACGATCTCGGTGCCGGCGAAAAAGAACGCGATTTCCTGCGCCGCGGTGTCGGCCGCGTCGGAGCCATGGACGGAGTTCGCCTCGATGTCCTCGGCGAATTCGGCGCGGATGGTGCCGGCTTCGGCCTTCTTGGGGTCGGTCGCACCCATGATCGCGCGGTTGCGGGCTACCGCGTCGTCACCTTCAAGCACCTGGACAACGACCGGGCCCGACGTCATGAAGCTGACCAGGCCGGCGAAGAACGGACGCTCCTTGTGAACGCCGTAGAACGCCTCGGCCTGGCTCTTGGTCAGGTGAATGCGCTTCTGGGCGACGATGCGCAGCCCGGTTTCCTCGAACTTCGCATTGATGCGGCCGGTGAGGTTGCGGCGCGTGGCGTCGGGCTTGATGATCGAGAGGGTGCGTTCGGTTGCCATGGGAGCCTCGTGTCTGGAGTTGAGCTGTTGGGCGCGCCCATACAGGGCCGGGCCGGGGTGGGCAAGTCCCGCCTTGTGGGATAGCAAGCGGCCATGAGCCTGTTGCGGATCGAAGACCTGTCCTTTTCCATCGCTGGCCGCGCCTTGCTCGAAGGGGCGGGGCTGGTCGTCGATCCCGGCCGCAAGATCGGTCTGATCGGGCGCAATGGTGCAGGAAAATCGACTCTTCTGAAATTGATCGCCGGTATTTACGCGCCGGATGGCGGCAGTATCCGCCTTGCCAGCCGCGCGCGGCTCGGCACGGTCGCGCAGGAGGCGCCGGCCGGCACAATCACCCCCGCCGCCGTCGTGCTCGCCGCTGATACCGAGCGCGGCGCGCTGCTCGACGAGGCCGCCAGCGCCGACCCTGAGCGGCTGGCGGCGATCCATGACCGGTTGATCGCGATCGACGCTGAATCAGCGCCCGCCCGGGCCGGGGCGATTCTCGCCGGGCTCGGGTTCGACGAGGCGGCGCAGAACCGGCCGATGTCGAGCTTTTCAGGCGGCTGGAGGATGCGCGTCGCCCTCGCTGCCGCGCTGTTCGCCGCCCCTGACCTGCTGTTGCTCGACGAGCCGACCAACCATCTCGATCTGGAAGCGACGCTATGGCTTGAAACCTGGCTCGCCCGGTTTCCCGGCGCGGTGCTGATGGTCTCGCATGATCGCGACCTGCTCGACCGCGCGGTGGACTCGATCGCCCATCTCGACCGTGGCAGGATCACGCTGACGCCCGGCGGCTTTGCCGAATTCGTCCGTATCCGCACCGAGCGGGCCGAGCAGCAGAACCGCGAGGCGGCGCGGATTGCCGCCCAGCGCGCCCACATGCAGGCCTTCGTCGACCGTTTCCGCGCCCAGGCTACCAAGGCGCGGCAGGCGCAGTCCCGCCTCAAGGCGCTGGCGCGGATGCCGGTGATCGACACGATCGTCGAAGACGCGCCGACGCGGTTCAGTTTTCCCGAGCCGCGGCCGCTCTCCCCGCCGCTGCTCGCCCTCGACCGCGCGACGCTGGGCTATGACGGCAAGCCGGTGCTGCGCGAGGTGTCGCTGCGGATCGACATGGAAGACCGGATCGCCCTGCTCGGCGCCAATGGCAACGGTAAATCCACTCTCGCCAAGGCGCTGGCCGGGCGACTGGAGCCGATGGCGGGGACGTCATTCCGCACGAGGGGAATCACCGTCGGCTATTTCGCGCAGCACCAGGAGGACGATCTCGACCTCGCGGACACCCCGCTCGGCCATCTCGCCCGCACGCTGCCGAAGGCGACGGTGACGGAGCTGCGCGCGCAGGCCGCGCGGTTCGGCCTCGACGCCGACCGGGTGGAGACGGTGGTCGGCCAGCTTTCCGGCGGTGAGAAGGCGCGGCTTCTCCTCGCCCTCGCCACGCGCGACGCGCCGCAGGTGCTGATCCTCGACGAGCCGACCAACCATCTCGATATCGATGCCCGCGAGGCGCTGGTACGCGCGATCACCGATTTCGCCGGCGCGGTGGTGCTGGTGACCCATGATACGCATCTGCTCGACCTCGTGGCCGACCGGCTGCTGCTCGTCGCGGACGGGCGGGTCGCGGCCTATGACGACGATCTCGAGTCCTATCGTCGGCTGATCACCCAGAAGCCGTCCGGCACCGGCGAGCGCAAGGCGGCGCCGGCGGCGAAGGATGACCGGCGGGCCCGCGCCGTTGCCCGCGAGGCGACAGCGCCGCTGCGCAAGGCCGCACGCGACGCCGAGGCGGCGATCGGCCGGCTCGAGGCGGAGAAGCGGACGCTGATGGCGAAGCTCGCCGATGCCGGGTTCTACGCGCGGGCGAAGCCAGAGGAGATTTCGGCGATCAATATCCGCCTCGCTGCCATCGCCACCGAGATCGAGGCCAGGGAGGCTGCCTGGCTTGAAGCCGAGGCGGCGCTGGAAGCCGCCGCCGGCTGACCGTCCGGCCTCATTCGGCGGCAAGAGCAGCCGGCGCGGGCGGGTAGCGGCGCAGGATATAGAGCATCACCGCCATCGCGGGCAGCGCCGAGATCACGGTGAATTCGTAGAAGGGCAGCCAGCCCATCGCATGGACGAGGACGCCGGAGAAGCCGCCGATTGTGCGTAGGGCAAGCGCTGCGACGGAGGAGAGCAGGGCGTATTGCGTCGCGGTGTAGGCCTTGGTGCAGAGGCCGGAGAGATAGGTGATGAAGGCGGCATCGGCGATGCCTTCTGCGAAGCTTTCCGCGACGCTGGTCGCGAGCAGGATGTGCGGCAGATGCGGGTAGAGGCCGAGCAGCGGGTAGAGGATCAGCGTGAGGGTCTGGAAGGCGCCGGCGGTGAGCAGGGCGCGCCCGACGCCGAGCCGTGCCACGGCGACGCCGCCGAGTGCCGTGCCCGCGAGGACGGCCACCAGTGAGGGCGGGCCGTTGGCAATGGCGATGGTCGCGCGGTCGAAGCCGAGATGGGTGTAGTAGGGCGCAAGCATCACCCCGGCCAGCGCTTCGCCGAGGCGGAACAGGATGACGAAGGCGAGGATGATCCAGGCGCCCTCGCGGCTGAGGAAATCGGCGAGCGGCGCGATCACCGCCTCGCGGAAGCGGGCGCCGATCGAGACCGGCCCGCGCGCCGGCGGTGGGGTGGGCTCGGCGCAGGCCAGCGTTGCGGCGGCGCCGACGAGCTGGAGCGGAACCATCGCGAGGATCGCGACATGCCAGCCGGTGAGGGTGGACAGGGCGATGACGCCGGAGCCCGAGATCAGCATCGCCGCGCGGTAACCCCAGACATAGCCGGCGGTGGCGGCACCCTGCAGGTGTTGGGGGAATATCTCGATCCGCCAGGTATCGATCATGATGTCCTGGCTGGCCGAGAGGAAGGCGACGAGGCCGCCGGCCAGCAGCGTCGCGGCAAGGGCGTGCGCCGGGCTGGTGAGGGCAAGAGCGAGGACGGCGGCGGCGAGGCAGAGCTGGATTGGCAGCAGCCAGCCGCGCCGGCGGCCGAGCGCGCGGAACGGGCGCGGGGGGCGGAATTGGTCGAGCGCCGGCGCCCAGAGGAATTTCAGCGAATAGGCGATGCCTAGATTGGCGGTGAACCCGATCGCCTCCAGGGGCAAATGGGCGCGGGCGAGCCAGAGGCGGAGCGTGAAGCCGGACAGGGCGAGCGGCAAGCCAGAGGAAAAGCCGAGCAGGCCGATCAGGGCGATGGCGCGAATCCGGTTCATGCCGCCATTTGCCAGTCCCGCGCCCGGCGCCGTCAAGCCTCGGGCGGGATTTCGTGACGGTGGTTTAATCGGACGGAGACGCTTGCGCTGTTGCTCCCTGTGGTGCCGCACCCAACGTCTGTGGCGGAACGTGGCTTCGCGGGGGACTGCGAAACCTCATTTCAAGGAGGGAGACCATCATGAAGACCATCATGCTGACTGGCTTTGTCCTGGCCCTGACGAGTGGCATTGCCTTCGCGCAGGCACCGGCACCGACCCGCATGGGCGGCGCGCTGCCCGATGGCGCCTCGGCCGGAACCTATCTCGGCATCGCCGGGCAGGCGGTGGCGGCACATCAGAAAACACGGGCGCGGGTCGCGCTCGGCCGGGCCGAGACCGATCTGCTGACCAACTCCTATGTCGAGGGGAGTGTGCAGGGGATGATCCGCACACCGGCCATAGACGCGGTGCGGCGGGCCCGCAGCGCTGTCGAACGCGGTGACTACGCCAGGGCGCGCATGCTGGTCCATCGGGCGATAACGATGATCAGCGGCGGCGCCGCAATGGGGGCGCCGATGCCGGCGCAGGGGAGCGGTTCGATGATGCCGGCTCAGGGCGCCAACGGAATGCCCGTCCACGGCAGTGCGCCCATGATGCCAGCGCCGGCACCGGCGGCAAAATAACGGCCGGGACCACGTTTCGCCTGCCGGGCGGGCGGCTAGAGCATCATCCGACCAGATTGAGTCATCTGATCGGATAAAGATGCTCTGTTTATCAATATGATAGAGCACTACATCCGATCCGAGAGGATCGGAAAGTGCTCTAAGGCCGCCCCTTTTTCAACTCTTCATATCCCGTCTGCGTCATGAAGCTCGCTTTTGCAATGCAAAACGTGTAGAGCAACCGCGTTGAACCCCGAAAGACCTGTATCATGACCGAGACCAAGCTGCGCAACGTGGCGATCATCGCCCATGTCGACCATGGCAAGACAACGCTTGTGGACAATCTTCTCAAGCAGTCCGGCTCGTTCGGCGCGCATCAGCAGGTGGCCGAGCGCGCGCTCGACCGCAACGACCTTGAGCGCGAGCGCGGCATCACCATCCTCGCCAAATGCACCGCCGTGCAGTGGGGCGACGTGCGGATCAATATCGTCGACACGCCAGGCCATGCCGATTTCGGCGGCGAAGTCGAGCGCATCCTGAACATGGTGGACGGCGTGGTCGTCCTGGTCGATGCCGCCGAAGGCGTGCTGCCGCAGACCAAGTTCGTGGTCGGCAAGGCGCTGGCGCGCGGGCTGAAGCCGATCGTCGTCGTCAACAAGATCGACCGTCCGGATTCCCGCGCCGACGAGGTGCACAACGAGGTGTTCGACCTGTTCGCCGCCCTCGGCGCGAATGACGAGCAGCTCGATTTCCCGATGCTCTACGCCTCCGGCCGTCAGGGCTGGGCAACGGCGACCCTGGACGGACCGCGCGAGAACCTCTCGCCGCTGTTCGACCTGATCGTGAGCCATGTGCCCGCGCCCGGCCTGGATGCCGACGCACCCTTCGCCATGGTCGTGACCATTCTCGAGAGCGACAACTTCCTCGGCCGCGTGCTGACCGGCCGCGTCGAGCAGGGGCGGGCGACCGTGAACATGCCGGTGCGCGCCATCAGCTTCGACGGGCGCGCGGTGGAGACCGGGCGGTTGACCAAGCTGCTCGCCTTCCGCGGCCTGGAGCGCGTGCCGGTGGACGAGGTTTCGGCGGGCGACATCATCGCCGTCGCCGGCCTCAAGGAGGCGACCGTGCCGGATACGATCGGTGCCATGGAGATCAGCGCCGCGCTGCCGGCGATCCCGATCGACCCGCCGACGCTGTCGATGACCTTCCGCATCAATGATGGCCCGCTCGGCGGGCGCGAGGGCAAGAAGGTGACGTCGCGGCAGATTCGCGATCGCCTGTTCCGCGAGGCGGAAGCCAATGTGGCGATCCGCGTGACGGATTCGAATGAAACCGAGGCGTTCGAGGTGGCTGGGCGCGGCGAATTGCAGCTCGGCGTGCTGATCGAGACGATGCGCCGCGAGGGCTTCGAGCTGACCATCGGCCGGCCGCGCGTGCTGACCCGTGACAATCCGGAGACCGGCGTTCGCGAGGAGCCGATGGAAGAAGTGCTGATCGACGTCGATGAGCCCTATTCCGGTGTCGTCGTCGAAAAGATGAGCCGCCGCAAGGGCGAGTTGCAGGATATCCGTCCTTCGGGCGGCGACAAGCAGCGGCTGACGTTCCACATCCCGAGCCGCGGACTGATCGGCTATCACGGCGAGTTCCTGACCGACACGCGCGGCTCCGGCGTGATGAACCGCCACTTCATCGGCTACGGCCCCTGGAAGGGCACGATCGAGGGGCGGCGTAACGGCGCGCTGATCGCCAATGCCGATGGCGAGAGCGTGCAATACGCGCTGTTCTCCCTGCAAGATCGCGGCGCGCTGTTCATCGGCGGCGGCGAGAAGGTTTACGAGGGGATGATCATCGGCGAGCACAGCCGCGAGAATGATCTCGACGTGAACCCGATCAAGGAGAAGAAGCTGACCAATATCCGCGCCGCCGGCAAGGATGAGGCGCTGCTGCTGACGCCGCCGCGCCGGATGAGCCTGGAGCAGGCGATTGCCTATATCGAGGACGACGAACTGGTTGAGGTCACGCCGAGCGCGGTGCGGCTGCGCAAGCGGCATCTCGATCCGCATGCGCGCAAGAAGGCGGAGCGGGCGTCCGACGCCGCCTGATCCGGCGGGAATATCGTTCTGAATTGAGGTAGACCGGCCGGCGCGACAACGCCGGCCGTTTTTTGTTAGAGCACTTTGCGATCCTTTCGGATCGGATGATGCTCTAGTCCCACTCCGGCGCGAAGGCCGGGTCGACGAAGCGCTGGGTTTTCGGCAGGGCGGCGAGGGCGGCGCGGTCCTCGTCGTCGAGGGCGATGGTGAGGGCTGCGAGATTGGCGCGCTGGGTTTCCTCGCGCGTCGCTTTCGGGATCGCCGCGACACCGTCCTGGTCGAGCAGGTATTTGAGGGCGATCTGTGCCGGAGTTGCTCCGTGCTTCGCAGCGACCGAAGCGAGCGCCGGATGGTCGCCCAGCCGGCCCTGGGCGAGCGGGCAATAGGCGGTGACCGTGATGCCGTGGGCCCGGGCATAGTCCAGCACCGCTTTCTGCCCGAGCAGGACGTGATATTCGACCTGGTTGCAGGCGATTTCGGCGCCGATCGACTCAACCGCCTGGCGCATCAGCGCGACCGTGAAGTTCGACACGCCGATATGCCGCACCAGTCCCTCGTGCTTGAGATGCGCCATGGTGGCCAGCACCGCGGCGAGGTTCATCGACGGTGACGGCCAGTGGATCAGGAAGAGGTTCACATGATCGGTGCGCAACTTGGCGAGGCTGGCCTCGATGGCGCGGCGCACGCCATCCGGGGTGAGATTTTCGTACCAGACCTTGGTGGTGAGAAAGATCTCGTCACGCGGAATGGAACTGCCGGCGAGGGCGGCGCCGACGGCTTCCTCGTTGCCATACATCTCGGCGGTGTCGATATGGCGATAGCCGAGGGATAGCGCGCGGGTGACGGCGGCGGTGCAGTCGCGCCCGCTCATCCGCCAGGTGCCGAGACCGAGCTTGGGCATGGCGAGCGCGCCGCCGGTGATGGGCATGCCTGTCATGTCAGTCCTTTCGCGAGAAATCGATCAGGGCAACAAAGCCGGTTTCCGTGCCGAAGGCGAGATGGGCGCCGTTCGGGCTCCAGCCGAGGGCGGAGACCGCGCCGCGCCCGGCGGCGGCAACGGGCAGGATGCGTTCGCGCGCGATGTCGGCCACCACGACAGAGCCATCGGCGAAGCCGGCGGCGACGACCTCGTGCTGCGGATGGCAGGCGACGCGCCGGACCACGGTATCGCCGGCAGCGAGTTCGAGCGGCGCCTTGCCCATCGGCCCGCCGCCGAAAAACGGCCAGATCACGATGGCCTCGGCGCCGGCGGTGGCCAGCCATTTGCCGGAGCGGGTGAAGTCGAGCGATTCGGGCTTTGTCGGGTAGCCGCTCATCCGCATGTGCTGGCCGTCGGGCAGTTTCCAGCCATGAAGTTCGTTTTCCTGCATGGCGGTGACCATCGCCTCGATATCGGGATGCAGGGCGACGGCGAGATGGCTGCCCTTCCACTCGAAGACCTGCGGCTTCGCGTTCTCGGAGCGGACGAACCAGAGCGAGGCACCGTTGTAATGCGCCGCGGCAAGGCGGCGGTGCTTCGGATCGAGCGCCATGCCGGCGACGGTCGAGGGATGGACGAGGGTGCGGAGCGTGGCGCCGCCGGCATCGAGCAGGTGGATCGTCTTCCCGACCGCGGCAGCCCGTAGCGGCGCCTTGCGATCCGGCACGGTGAGGACGTGCTCGACCCATTTCATGCCGAAGCTGGCGAGTTCGGTGCTTTCGCCGGTCGCCGGATCGAGACGTTTGAGCGCGCCGTCATCGCCGCCCGAACAGAAGCCGCGCTCTTCGATATCCGGCACGAGGGCGAGCACCGCGCCGTCATGGCAGGCGTGCTCGGCGAAGTCGCCGCCGCTGACGCCGCGCAGCACGATCCGCCCGTCGCCGAGCCCGGCGGCGAGGGTGCCGCCGGCACGGTCGAAAGCGAGGGCGGTGACGAACTCGGCGCAATCGTGCGTCACACCGCGCACGCGGAGCATCTCGTCCGCATCAGTGACCATGCCGCTCATTCGGCGATGCAGCTTTCGAAGCCGCGGCGCAGCATCGGGCGGTTGAGATCGCGGCCGATGAAGACGATGCGGCTTTCGCGTTCCTCGTCCTCCTTCCAGGGGCGGATGAAATCGCCATCCGCTATCATGTGCACGGCCTGGAAGGCGAAGCGGCGATCCTCGCCGGCGAAGGCGAGGATGCCCTTGGTGCGCAGGATGTCCTGCCCCTGGGTGGCGAGGATGCCGCCGATCCAGGCGTTGAACAGCTCGGGGTCGAGCGGCTTTGTCACCGACAGGCTGATGCTGCTCATGTGCTCGTCATGGGTGTGGGAATCCTCTTCAAGGAAATCCGGCACCGATTGCAGCACGCGGTCGAGGCTGAAGGCGTTGATGCCGAGCAGGCGGTCGGCCGGGACGTCGGCGCGGGTCGTGTGGTGGATCTGCGCGAAACGGTTGATCGTGCGGATCCGCGCCTCGACATCGGCGAGTTCCTTCGGGGTGACGAGGTCGAGCTTGTTCAGCACGATGACGTCGGCAAAGGCGATCTGGTCCTCGGCTTCCGGCGCGTCGGCGAGGCGGGCGGGCAGGTTCTTCGCGTCGACGACGGTGACGATCGCATCGAGCCTCGTCTTTGCCTTCACATCCTCGTCGACGAAGAAGGTCTGCGCGACGGGGGCAGGGTTGGCGAGGCCGGTGGTCTCGACGATGATGCCGTCGAAGCGGTTGCGGCGCTTCATCAGCCCGCCGATGATGCGGATCAGGTCGCCGCGCACGGTGCAGCAGATGCAGCCGTTGTTCATCTCGAAGACTTCCTCGTCGGTATCGACGACGAGGTCGTTGTCGACGCCGCGCTCGCCGAACTCGTTGATCACGACCGCGTATTTGCGGCCATGATCCTCGGTGAGGATGCGGTTGAGCAGGGTGGTCTTGCCCGCACCGAGAAAGCCGGTGAGGACGGTGACGGGAACGAGATCGCTCATGCGGGAGATCCTGTCATAGAGGGGCGTGTCGTTGCTGCGGGATATAGGCAGGCGGGCTCGGTCGGACCAGAGCGCGGCAGGGCGAGGCCGAGGCCGAGCATGAGGAACAGCCAGCCCGCCATCGGCAGGACGGCGAAATTGTCGGTCGAGGCGAGCGGCCAGGCATAGGTCAGCACGCCGATGAAGGCGCCGAGTGCCAGCGGGCGGCGCATGATCCCGCGGCCAAGTGCCAGCAGCCAGGCCGCGTTCATCGCGGCGAACAGCGCGAGCCCGAGCAGCCCGCCATCGAGCCCGGCCTGAAGATAGAAATTATGCGGATGGATGTTGCAGGCGCCGCGCTTCAGGCTGGTCGGGCCGACCCCCAGCGCGGGGAGGCCGCGATCGAACCGCGGTTCGGGACAGAAATCGCGGAAACCGTTGAAGCCATAGCCGCGCCAGGGGGCGTGCTCGATCATCACTGTCGCCCGCGTGTAGAGCTCGCCATAGGGGCTTTTCGCGAAGTGGCTGATCTGGCGGCTGGTCTCCAGCACCAGCTTGTCGAAACTGGGCGGCGAGACCAGCTTCAGCGCCGGAATCGCGAGCACGATCAGCACGCCAAGGCCGATCGCCGGCAAGCGGATCGGCCGGAAGGCGAGGGCTGTGACGGCGAGGCCAAGCAAGGCCAGCGCGAAGGGCATGCGCTGGCCGATCACCAGCGTTGTCGCGAAGCCGAGCCCGCCGACGGCCGCCGCGGCGAGTTTCGACGCGATTCCGGGCCGCGCGATCAGCGCCGCGATGACCGGCAGGGCGGTGAGAAACAGCAGGTGGCTGAATGGGGGGCCGGCGCGCGGCGCCCAGAATGGGCCGGTGAGCGCGCCGTCGGCCCAGCGGTGGTCGCCGAAAATGTTCACACCGATGATCTCCTGCTGCCAGCTTTGCAGCAGGATCCAGGCTTCGCAGGCGGCGAGGGCGAGCCAGAACCGGGTCCGTGCGGCTTCAATGTCGAGCACCCAGTGGCCAAGGGCGGCGGCGAGTACCAGCAGGCGGATGAGCACCAGCGCCTGGGTGAAGGATTTCCAGCCGCCCGGCCCGAGGCCGAGGGCCGGGATCGGCGCGGAGCAGATCATCACCGCGATCCACCAGAGGCATCCGAGCACGAACCAGGGTTGCCGCACCCAGCGCCAATCGCCGGTGCGAGCGGAGTGGATGAGGAACAGGATATCGACCGCCCCCATCGCGAACTCCGCGCCGGCACGGGCGTAAAGCAGGCCAAACGGCAGGATCAGGGCGGCGATCAGGGCGGCGCGTTGCATCGTCATGCTCCGCTCATACCGGCGTTTCCGCTTCGCGCAACCGCTGCAGGCGGGCGGCAATGACGGGCGTGTCGAACAATCGCGCGCGAGCGCGGCCGGCGGCGGCGAGGCGGTCGCGCGCCGCGTCGTCGCCCGCCAGATGCAGGAAGGCGGCTGCCAAAGCGGAGGCGTCGCCGGGCGGCACCAGCAGCCCGGCCTCGCCCACCACCTCCGGCAGCCCACCCGCCCGTGCCGCGACCAGCGCGGCACCGGTCGCCATTGCTTCGAGCGCGGTCAGGCCGAAGGGCTCGGGCCATCGGCTCGGGACCGCGACGATCGCGGCGCTGGCCATCGCCCTTACAACCTCCTCGTGCGGCCGATAGCCGCCCCAGGCGATACCGGCGGCGTTTGCGCGGGCCTGCATCTCGCGCACGAACGGGGTTTCCGGACTGTCCGGCCCGAAGCGGTCGCCACCGATGATGCGCGCGGACCAGCCTGGCAGGCGTGGCAGGGCGGCGGCGCTGGCGGCGATGAAATCGGCGATCCCCTTGCCCTCGACGATGCGGCCGGCAAACAGGATTTCGTGCTGCCGTATCGCGGGAGAGGCCGGTAGTCCGGCGAGGGTGAGCGGATTGTGCAGCGTGACGAGGCCGGCTGTGTCGGCAAGGCCGGTCGCGTAGTGGGCGCGGAGATGATCGGACACGCAGACCACCGCGTGCAGGCGGCGCAGCGTGCGCGCCCGGGCCTGCGGGCTGGTGAGGCCGCGCATCGTCGTCGGTTCGTTGTGCAGGAACAGCATCACCCGGCTGGCGGGCAGCAAACGTGCCGCAAGCCGGGCAAGGCGCGGCTGTTGGTGGATGTCGATATTGGCCGGGCGCAGCCGCCGCAGCCGGCGCAGCACGCCGGCATTGTAGGCAAGCGGCGCGCGGAAGCTGACCGCATTATACGGAATGCCGGCAAAGCTCGGCTCCTGACAGGCAGCGCCGATCACCGAAGCGCCGGTCGCAGCAGCGAGCCGCCGGACAACCAGGGCGATCGCGCCGGCCCGGCCAGGGGAAAAGGCTTCACTGGCCGGCAGCACCATCGCGATGCTGCCGGCCGAGTCAGGCTGGTTCAAGCAGATCGGACTTTCACGTAATTGCCGGGGGCATCGGCGAGGGCGGGAAGCGCGCCGTCGCCCGGTCCGCGGGCGGGAACCTGTTCGCTGCCTTGCGCCGCGATCCAGCGCTGCCAATCCGGCCACCAGGAGCCTGCCACTTCGGTCGCACCGGCGAACCAGTCCTCGGGGCTTGTCGGCAGGGTCGCGTTGACGAAATGGTTGTATTTGCCGCTGTCCGGCGGGTTGATCACGCCGGCGATGTGGCCGGAGGCGGCGAGCACGAAGCGCTTCGGCCCTGCCATCATCTGGGTCGCACGGTAGGTGCTCGCCCAGGGGGCGATGTGATCCTCGCGGCAGGAGAGGAAATAGACCGGCACCTTGACCCGCCGGAGATCGACCGGCGTGCCGTCGAGCGTGATGGCATCCTTCTGGCTCAGCAGGTTCTTCTGATACATGTTCCGGAGATAGAACGAATGCATCGCCGCCGGCATGCGGGTGGAATCGGAGTTCCAGTACAGCAGATCGAACGGGAAGGTCTCGTTGCCGAGCAGGTAGTTGTTGACCACGAAGCTCCAGATCAGGTCGTTCGAGCGAAGCATGTTGAAGGTGGTGGCCATCGCCGAGCCTTCGAGATAGCCGCGACGGTTCATCTTCTCCTCGAGAGCGACGAGTTGCTCCTCGTCGATGAAGACCCCGAGTTCGCCGACATCGGCGAAATCCGTCAATGTCACAAGAAACGTCGCTGACTTGATCCGGTTGTCCCGCCGGCGCGCCATCACCGCGAGGGTGGCCGCCAGCAGCGTGCCGCCGAGGCAGTAGCCGATCGCGTTCACCTGGCGTTCGCCTGTGGCCTGCTCGATCGCGTCGAGGGCGGCGAACACGCCGAGTTTCATGTAGTCGGCGAAATCCTTCTCGGCGAGGCGCTCATCCGGGTTCACCCAGCTCGCGACGAAGACGGTATGCCCCTGCTCGACGGCCCAGCGGATGAAGCTGTTCTTGGGGCGCAGGTCGAGGATGTAGAACTTGTTGATCCAGGGCGGGAAGATCACCAGCGGTGTCTTCCGGACAGTTTGCGTTGCCGGCGTGTACTGGATCAGCTCCATCAACTCGTTGCGGAAGACGACCTTTCCCGGCGTGACCGCGATATTCCCGCCGACGCTGAAGGCCTCGGCATCGGTCATGCGGATATGGAGCTGGCCGCGCCCGGCCTCGAGGTCGCGCAGCAGGTTGGACAGGCCCCGCAGCAGATTCTCCCCCCGGGTTTCGACCGTCTTGCGCAAGACCTGCGGATTGGTCAGCGCGAAGTTGGACGGGCTCATCGCATCGACGAACTGCCTCGCGTAAAAATCGACCTTTTGCGCCGTTTTCGGATCGAGCCCGTCGACCCGCCTGACCACATCCTGCACGAACCGCGCCGAGAGCAGGTAGCTCTGCCGGATGAAGTCGAAAATCTCGTTCTCTTTCCATTCCTCATGCTGGAAGCGCTTGTCCCGCGGATCGGGCGGCACTACCGGAGCCGTCTCCAGCCCCATCATCCGGCGCGTGGAATGCTGCCAAAGCGTGACATAGTCCTGCCAGAACCCGAGTTGCGCATCGATGAGCGTGGACGGGTTGGACATCAGCTTGGCCATCATCTCCATGAAGGCGCTGCCGATGTTGAGCGGATCGATCGCGACGTCGACCTCGTGCTGGCGGTCCAGCCACTCGGTGACGATTCGCTGCGACCTGGCCGCAATGTCAGCCATGGTCCGTGAATAGGCCGCGGGATCGGACATGTTCGGCTCGGTAGTCCGCGGATTTTGCTGTTCGGCCATTGACGCTCCTTCCGGCTCCGGGATGCAGGCGCTAAGGTCTAGGGTGCAAGCGAGGAGCCGAAGTGACCTATAGCCAGATTCCGCCTGATCCCGAAACCCCGCGCCGTATCGCGTTTGCAATCATGGCGCTGGCCGGCCTCGCCCTCTCGGGCTGCGCGGCCTACAGCCCTGAAGCACTGCTCCATCGCTACGAGGGAGGGGTGATCAATTCGGCGCCGCCACCGGCACCGGGCCTGCAATCCCCATGGCCCAATCTGGCGACCGTGCCGGCGCGTCCGGTTTCTCTTTCGCCCGCTGCCCAGACTGCGATCCGCACCCGCCTCGAGGCGGCCAATCGCGGCCAGAACAGCCTGGGTGGGCACCTGCCGGCGTCACCGAAACAGGCCCCGCCCGCGCCGGCCGTGCCACCCTTGCGTCTGGGATTTGCACCGCGCGGGGCTGTGCTGTCATCGACGCAAGTTGCTTTGCTGCGGGGTTTCGCTGCCCGGCGGGGCGGCCATCCGGTCATTGCCGCCGGATTCGCGCCGGCAGACGAGCCTGAAAGCCTGCGCCTTGCCCTGCTGCGCGCCACGGCCGTTGCCAACGCGCTGGAAGCTGCCGGCGTGCCACCTTCGGATATCCGCATTGAAGCGCTTGCAGGCGGTCGCGGTGGCGTGGCGCAGGTGATATACCCCCGCGATCTTTCCACCACACCGGACGCCCAGGACCGATCATGACCGAGGAATTTCACCGAATCCGCCGTCTTCCTCCCTACGTCTTCGCGGAGGTCAACCAGGCCAAGGCGGCTGCGCGCAACCGGCGCGAAGACATTATCGACCTCGGCATGGGCAATCCGGACAGCGCGACCCCGCCCCATATCGTGGCCAAGCTGGTGGAAACCGTTGCCGACCCGCGCAGCCATCGCTATTCGACCAGCAAGGGCATTCCCGGCCTGCGTCGTGCGCTGGCGGCGTATTACGATCGGCGCTTCGGCGTGAAGCTCAATCCGGAAACCGAGGTGATCGCCACGCTGGGCTCGAAGGAGGGGCTGGCCAACCTCGCCAACGCGATCACCTCGCCAGGCGACACGATCCTGGTGCCCAATCCGTCCTACCCGATCCACCAGTTCGGCTTCATCATCGCCGGCGCCTCGGTCCGTTCGGTGCCGGCCACGCCCGATGACGAGATGCTCCGCGCGCTCGACCGTGCAGTGCGCCATTCGGTGCCGAAGCCGACGGCGCTGATCGTGAATTTTCCCTCAAATCCAACGGCGTATCTGGCGACGCTCGATTTTTACAAGGAAATCGTCGCCTTCGCCCGCAAGCACGAGATCTTCATCCTGTCCGATCTCGCCTATGCCGAAATCTATTTCGAGGGCGAGCCGCCGCCTTCGGTGCTGCAGGTCGAAGGGGCGAAAGACATCACGGTCGAATTCACCTCGATGTCGAAGACCTATTCGATGCCGGGCTGGCGCATGGGGTTCGCTGCCGGCAACCCGCGGCTGGTCTCCGCCCTCGCGCGCATGAAATCCTATCTCGATTACGGCGCTTTCACGCCGATCCAGGTCGCGGCTACGGCGGCGCTGAACGGCCCGCAGGACTGCGTCGAGCAGATGCGCACGCTCTATCGCGAGCGGCGCGACGTGCTGATCAAGGGCCTTGCGCAGGCCGGCTGGGACGTGCCGAGCCCGGCGGGATCCATGTTCGCCTGGGCGCCGATCCCGGAGCGGTACGCGCATCTCGGCTCGGTTGATTTCGCAAAGCTGCTGCTCGAACGCGCCAAGGTCGCGGTCGCGCCGGGGATCGGCTTTGGCGAGTATGGCGATGGCCATGTCCGCATCGCGCTGGTTGAGAACACCCATCGGCTCCGGCAGGCGGTGCGCAACATCCGCGCCTTCATGGCGCCGGGCAATGCGCCGTCCCAGCAGGAGAACGTCTCGGCATGAATCGCGAATTGTCGGTCGGAATCGCCGGTCTCGGGACGGTCGGTGCCGGGGTCGTGCGGCTGTTGCGGGAGAATGCCGGCATCATCGCCGCGCGGGCCGGGCGGCCGGTGCGGGTGGTGGCGGTGTCCGCCCGCGATCGCACGCGTGACCGCGGGATCTCTCTGGAGGGCATTCGCTGGGTCGAGGATCCGCTGGTGCTCGCCACCGATCCTGCGGTGGATGTCGTCGTCGAGCTGATTGGTGGCGCTTCAGGCGCCGCGCGCGACCTCGTCGAGGCGGCTCTTTCCGCCGGCAAGCCGGTGGTGACGGCGAACAAGGCGCTGATTGCCCAGGCGGGCGGCGAGCTCGCCGGGTTGATCCGCGGCGGGCCGGGCATACGCTTCGAGGCGGCGGTGGCTGGCGGCATTCCCGTCATCAAGGCGCTACGCGAGGGGCTTGGCGCCAACCGCATCGCCAGCGTTTCCGGCATCTTCAACGGCACCTGCAACTACATGCTCACGCGCATGCGCGACGAGAAGATGGAGTTCGCCGACGTGCTCGCCGAGGCGCAGGCATTGGGGTATGCCGAGGCAGACCCCTCGGCCGATATCGACGGGGTGGATACCGCTCACAAGCTCGCGATTCTTGCGGCCATCGCCTTCGGCCGCCAGGTCGATTTCGGTGCCGTGCATGTCGAGGGCATCCGCCGCATCAGCGCCGTCGATATCGCCTTCGCCGACGAGCTTGGCTACCGGATCAAGCTGCTCGGCATCGCCCGCGCGAGCGCGGCGGGGATCGAAACCCGCGTGCATCCCGCGATGGTGCCCGAGAACTCGGCGCTGGCAAAGGTGGATGGTGTGAACAACGCTGTCGTGATCAGCGGCGAGCCAGTGGGCGATATCGTGATCCAGGGGCGCGGCGCCGGGGCGGGGCCGACCGCTTCGGCCGTGGTCGCCGACCTGATCGACCTTGCCCGCGGCCGGCAGACGCCGATGCTGGGCATGGCACCCGATGCGCTGCGCGCAGAGGCATCGGTCCCGATGGCAGCGCATCGCGGGGCCTATTGCCTGCGCCTGATGGTGCTGGACCAGCCGGGCGTGATCGCCGATGTCACCGCGGTGCTGCGCGACCACGGTATTTCGCTCGAGACGATGCTCCAGCGTGGCCGCAGCCCGGGTGATGTGGTGCCGGTGGTGATCATCACCCATGAGACCGGAGAGGCCGCGATGGCGGCGGCCCTGGTTCAGATCGCGGCACTTCCGGCGGTGCAGGAACCGCCGGCGCTGATCCGCATCGAACAAGCCTGACAGAAGCTCGACCCAAGGAGATCGCGTAGATGGACAACGCCAAGACCCCGGACCAGTCGGACCGTAACCTTGCCCTCGAACTCGTTCGCGTGACCGAAGCCGCCGCGCTTGCCGCATCGAGCTGGATTGGACGGGGCGACAAGAACAGTGCGGACGGGGCTGCCGTCGGTGCGATGCGCCAGGCCTTCAACGCCGTCGCGATCGCTGGTCTGGTGGTGATCGGCGAGGGCGAGATGGACGAGGCGCCGATGCTCTATATCGGTGAACGCGTCGGCGCCGGCGGGCCGGAAATGGACATTGCCGTTGACCCGCTGGAGGGTACGACGATCGCCGCCAAGGGGGCGCCGAACGCGATCGCGGTGATCGCTTTGGCCGAGCGGGGTAAATTCCTGCATGCACCCGACATATATATGGACAAGATCGCCGTGGGCCCGGGACTGCCGGAGGGGGTTGTAACGCTGGATGCGCCGGTCGAGGAAAATCTCCGCAACCTCGCCCGCGCCAAGAACTGCGACATTTCCGACCTCATGGTCTGCACGCTGGAGCGCGAGCGCCATGCCGAGCTGATCGCCCGCTGCCGCCAGGCCGGTGCCCGCATTACCCTGATCGGCGATGGTGACGTCTCTGGCGTGATCGCGGTGGCCCAGCCCGAAACAGGGATCGATCTGTATGTCGGCTCCGGCGGCGCCCCCGAGGGGGTTCTTGCGGCGGCGGCGCTGCGCTGCACGGGAGGGCAGATGCAGGGACGCCTCATGTTCGAGGACAATGCCCAGATCGAACGGGCGATGGGCATGGGCATCACCGATCCTTCCCGCCTCTATCAGGTGCATGAGATGGCATCCGGCAGCGTGATGTTCGCGGCAACCGGCGTGACGACGGGCCAGATGCTGCGCGGCGTGCGCCGCTACGCCACAGGCGCGGTGACGCACTCGATCGTGATGCGTTCGAAATCCGGCACGGTCCGCTACATCGAGGCGCATCACAACTTCCAGACAAAGCCGTGGGCGCACGTCTGAGCGAGATCCCGCCGGCCTTTGGGGTCGAGCGCAGCCTGTCTGGCCGGCGCTGGCTCTGGCGTTCTGCCGAAGATCGCATTGCGCAGGCGATCGCCCAGCGCTGCGGCGTTCCAGACGTGATCGGACGCCTGCTCGCCGGGCGTGGCGTGATGCCTGATCGCGCCGCCGATTTTCTCGGCCCGACCTTGCGCGCCTATCTGCCGGATCCTTCGGCTTTGACCGACATGGATGTCGCCGCTTCGCGTATCGCCGACTCAGTGCAGCGTGGCGCAACCATTGCGATCTTCGGCGACTACGATGTCGATGGGGCCTGCTCGGGCGCACTGATGGCGTCCGGGCTCGGGGGGCTTGGCGCCCGGACCATCAACTATGTGCCCGACCGGCAACGCGAGGGTTACGGGCCGAATGCGCCGGCCTTGCTGGCTCTGGCGGCGCAGGGGGCGGAATTGGTGGTCTGCGTCGATTGCGGGACGGCGGCACATGATGCCCTTGCGGCCCTGAACGGCCGGGCTGACGCCATCGTGCTCGACCACCACAAGAGCGAGGGGGCGCCGCCGGCCATCGTGGCAACGGTAAACCCGAACCGGCCTGACGATCTCTCCGGTCTTGGAAACGTTTGTGCGGCGACGATCAGCTTCCTCGCCCTCGTCGCTGTGCAGCGCGAACTCCGCCGGCGCGGTTTTTTTGCCGCACGGCGCGAAATCGACCTCATTTCCATGCTCGACCTGGTTGCTCTTGCAACCGTCTGCGACGTGATGCCGCTCACAGGCCTCAACCGCGCGCTGGTGGCGCAGGGGCTAAAGGTGATGGCGCGGCGGGAACGGCCGGGCATTGCCGCGCTGCTCGATGTTGCCCAGGTGAAGGAGGCGCCGGGCACGATGACCTGCGGCTTTGCGATCGGCCCCCGCATCAATGCCGCCGGCCGCATCGATGAAGCCGATCTGGGCCTGCGGACACTGCTTGCCCCCGAACCGGCAACCGCCGCCGTGCTGGCCCGCCGCCTTGACGAGATCAACAGCGAACGCCAGGCGGTCGAGGCTGGTTTGCTTGATCAGGCGATGGCTCAGGCGGAAGCGCAATTCGCTGCCGGCGCCGCTGTGGCACTGGTTGCCGGCGACCAATGGCACCCGGGCGTCGTGGGTATCATCGCCGGCCGGATCAAGGAGGCGTTCAACCGCCCGGCCCTGGTCGCGGGAATCGCGGAGGGCAGGGCGGTCGGGTCCGGCCGGTCGGTACCCGGGATCGATCTCGGCGGCGCGATCATTGCCGCGCGTGACGCGGGGTTGCTGATCAAAGGGGGCGGCCATGCAATGGCCGCGGGATTCACACTCGAGGCGGGGCGTATCGACGCGTTACGTGATTTCCTGGTCGAACGATTGGCAGCGGCAGCAATGCTGCCCGACGCTCCGGATCTGCCGATCGAGGGCACCGCCGCGGTTACCGGAATCGACGAGACACTTGCGGCTGCGATCGGCCGGGTGGGGCCGTTTGGCGCCGGCAATGAGGAGCCGGTCTTTGTCGTCCCTCGCGCCCGCATCGTCCGCTCCGACAGGATCGGGCGTAACGAAAAGACGATCCGGGCCATTGTCGAGGGTGAGACAGGCGGGCGGCTCAAGACAATTCTGTTTCGTGCGGGCGACAGCGACCTTGCGGCGGCGCTAAGCCGCCCGGGCGGGGAACCACTGAATCTCGCCGGTCACATTCGCGCAGAGCAATGGAATGGCCGCACGACGGTAAGTCTGATCCTGATCGACGCATCCCCCGCTTGACCTGCCCCCGCCACTCCGCTACCCCACGACCACGCGGTCCCGTTCGTCTAGAGGCCTAGGACGTCGCCCTCTCACGGCGATAACAGGGGTTCGAATCCCCTACGGGACGCCATTTATTATCAATGGCTTATGCGCGTTATCCACAGCCCCTTTATACGTCATACGGCACAAAGACGGCATATACGGTGTCGGATAGGGCCTTATCGGACTGCATCACAGTTTCGTGAGCAAGGTTCTCGCGCGTAGGGGTCTATTAGGCATAGGGGGCATAGGGGTTAGTCTCAAAGATTGTAGATATATTCTATGACTTTTGGCATTTACAACCTTGAGTCATCGGGTAACGAATTTCCGAAATTTCGGTTGAAATCGACTCTATATCTGCAAACTTTCAAAAACCCTATGCCCCCTATGCCTATTTTGGCATAGGTGAGGCATAGGTATATGTCGAAACTGTATATATTGGTTTAGCGGGATCAGACCGGCCTACAGCCATCATCGGCACGATGCAGGATCGTCGCTTGGGCTGGGTTCTGATCGTTCAGCAGATCGTGCCCTGCGGTGCCGTCAACGCCACATGACCGGCTCCCGTCCGGCGGCAGGATGCGGGGCGATGGCGCATTGACCTGCGCTCGATCTGGGGACGGTTTCGGGCATCGTCGTCATGGAAGCCGGCGCCCGGCCTGCGGCCTCGCCCAGCCCGTCGCCAGGCGGTGCCGGAAGCATTGCCGCTCCGCCGGCTAGGGCGCCTCTACAGGCTCACGTATCGCCGCAGAGCGGCCCGCCACGCAGTGCGAGATAACCGGGCCGGTGCTGCTTGCGCGCTGCGCTCTGACTGGCCGGTGCGGGCTGCGGTGTCGGCGGTGAAGCGGTCGGCTTTGGCAGAGTCGCCAACTTGGCGACTCTGATCGTGGCCGCCCCCAATCGCGCCATGCTTCGTCTCGGGATGCAGCGCCTCGTAAGCCTCCTTGCGGCGCTGCACCTCGGTGCGGTCGATGCCGAGTTCGCGGGTGGCGGCATTGATGCCGGATGGCATTTGTTGAGGCGAACGACGGCGACCAGATGCATCAAGATGGCCGGCGCAAGTTGCGCCTTCCACCTTCTCACCTGTCAGCCTGACCCATTCCGCGATGTGCTCGCTGCGCTCAAGCGGCGTCAGTTCGGCGGGGACTTTTCCTCTCGTTTCCTTTAGGGATGCGGAAAACTACCCCCAGCCTCTACTCGAAACCCATTTCGCGGAGCATCTGCCGTGCTTCGATCAGGGCATATGACTTGTCCTTGCCGCTGATCCGGCGCTGCCGCACCTCGCCCATCTCCACCAGCTTGCGCCGGGCGTCCACCCGCTCCGATGGTCGCACAAGCGGGTTTTCAGCAACGCGGCGCAGTTCGGCTATTTCGGCCTCGGTCATTCGAGGGGATCATCCGGCAACAGCCGTGCAGCGGCCACCAGCGGGCGCGCGGCGTCGATCATCTGGTCGGTATCTAGTTTGAGGGCGGCGTCCACCGCCTTGGCAGCGGCGCATAGCTTGCGCCTTGCCGCCACCAGGTCGGCCCGGCACGATGCACGGGCTGGGGCTGCGCTGGCCTTGGCTGCCATCTTTGAGCGGATAAAGTCACCCATCTGCGTTGTCTCCCGAACGCGCGCGCGGGGTTACGCGGGGGCGGAAGCCCGTCCACCTGCCACCCTCTCCGCGCGTCATTTCATACAATTCGGCGCGCCGCAGGCCGGCTATTCTGCCTGTAGTGGAATCGAACGGCGGGGCGGCAGGATTGCCGTTACCGCGTCCTTTGGCCGGCCCTTGGCCTTTGCCCTTGCCTCGCTTGCCCGTCATTGCTCGCCCTCGATCAGCACCACGTCGATTGCGCGGCGGCGCCCATCCTTCATGACCGCCAGCTTGAACCGGGCGCGGTCGCCCCGGTGCGGGATGCGCGGCAGGGCGGCGAGTGTGCCGGCGGTGACATAGAGGTTGCCCAGGTCATGACCCTCGGGTGCGATAAACCCGAACTTGCCCGGCACAACGGTAATGAAAGCGCCCTCGATCATGCCGCCTCACCGTCGAGCAGTGTCCGCGCCTCGGCGCGCAAGGCCGGGCACACGGCGGGATGGCGTGCCAGTGCGGTCAGAGGCTCCCGCAGCGTGACGAGCGCGTGCGGCATGGTCTGTGCCGCCTCGATGATCATTCCGGCATAGACGCGCGTTGCGAGGCGCGCGATGGCCCGGCCCAGCCGCCAGAGGATCGGCCAGCGCAGGAGCGATCCAGAGGGCCGGAGCCAGTGCCGCCAGGACGGCGCGGCGCATCAATACGCCCATCAGGACGCCCCCGCCAAGCTGACGCAGTTCATGATCGTGCACCAATCAGCCCCGTTCGGTGACCGGAAATTGCCGATCTGCCTGATCTGGTTGACGGAGAATTTCCCGGTGAAGATGCTGTTCTGCCGTAGGCCCGGAATGCTTGTTACCGGGTTTGTCTGGATCACTTGCCCAGGCAGTCCGGAAAGCTGGTTGGGCAGTTCCACCACGTCACCCACCAGAATATCGCCGCGCATCACGGTCTTGATCTGGATTTGTTTGAACGTCAGCCAAGTCGGTTGCCCGATCAGATCATAGAAATTCAGTTGCTTCGGCTTTGCCTGCGCGGTGCCGTCCAGAGCATACACGGCGCCGCTTTGCACGATGATGGAAACACCCTGATCGTTGGCCGATAGCTGGCCCTCCGTCAGGCGCCGAATCATGGCGGCAAAGCGATCAACCGACGAATAGACGCCCGGCTGCGTGTAGGACAGTTTGCGGTTCGGACTGATCTGGATGACCTGCTTGTAGCCCGGAAACGCATTCGAGAATGTGGCGGCGAGGGCTTGCGAGAGCGGCGTCCCGGCCAGCCAGTTGAACGTCAGGTTTACCGGCTGGACGAACGCTTGCGCCGGATAGATGACCATATCAAGCGACTGATTGACGCCCTCCCAATTCCCGTAGGACTGAAAGACGGTTCCGGCAAGGATTAGTCCCTGTTGTGCCGGATTGGCGAGCGGGAGCCCTTTCCCCATGCCGCCAAACACGCGGATATCTAAGCCAGGTGTGTAAGTCGTGCCGACCAGATTAGCGCCGTATTGCGTGCTCTGCTTCAAGTCGTCGAGCGATACGCCTTCAATCTTGAGCGACGAGCCGCCCAGCGGCGTATCCTCCGCCGTAAGCATGAAATCCATCAGGACATTTTGCGCCGCCGGATTGAAGACGCCATTCGGAAACGATTGCCACCGCTTCACAATGGTGGACGTGCCCGGTTTCAAAAGCTGGATATCGTAATACCTCACAGGGCGTTGCCGTCAGAGGATTTCGACGGCGCTGATCTTGGCGGTCACGCTGGGAGAGGCGCCCCCGATGGCGGCGGTGATCTGCCAGTTGAACGGCAGCACATTATCCACCGTCTCGTTCGCCGTCGCTGTGATGCCCGGATATACAAGCAGGGTCGAGTAGCCCGTTGCCGAGATGGCGGCGCTTTGCAGGAGGGTGAACGTTGAACCCGTCACGGGATCGACACCCACGATGCTGATTGTGAGAGACGGGCTTGTGCCGCTGATCGCCGTCACGTCGATGCCGACACGGACGCCGCGATAGTTGGGATTCGTAAACGTCGTTGAGGTCGCGTTCGCCGATGCGGCGGCGAGCGTCAGCACCTCATCGAGGTTGCGGTTTAGCGGGTAGTATGGGGGAATTTGGGTCATTGATGGTTATTCCTTGATCGTTGCAAAGGCCGCGTTGCGCTCGAAGTGCGCGCCGCGCTCGTAGATCGAGACGAGGACGCCATGCGTCCCCTCGGTCGCCAGGTCGCGCCGGATGCGGTCGCGGAAGGCGTCAAAGTTCTCGCCAGGCCGCGAGCGCCAGCGCGCCGCAGCCAGTGCGCCGGGAAGGTTGAGGGCGAATTTCACCTTCGGAATCGGCGCCAGCGTGGCGATTGCCACGTCGGGGAAGATCGGCGCCGGATTGATATGCCGCTCGAAATGGACGGCGTGAGCACCGTGTTTCATCTCAGTCTTCCTTCCGGTGAACGGTCACAATGCGTTCCGATCCGTCCGGCGCGCGGGCGATGAGCGTCTCGTGGCCCGCGATTTCGACGTTGCCCTCGATCTTTTCGAACGACTTGGCGGGCGGCATCACAACGCTTTGGCCGGGCTGATCGAACTTTGAACGCCACACGCGAGAATCGCCGAAATAGCGCGTCTCGGCCCGGCCCAGGCGAGGATCGAAGGCCGTCACTTCGTGAAGCTGGCCGGGACCACACAATTCCGGCGGCACGCCACTCATCCGCAGTTCAGCAGCGCGGCGGGCGAGATCGGCGGTCTTGCCGTCGCCCTTCGCAGCGGCGGCGCGTTCCATGCGTTCGATTTCGGGCAACGGCAGCTTCGCGAACACTTTGACCGGCTCCGGCGCGTCCTGCATCGCGATGTGCCGATCAATGTTGTCGAAATTGACCTTCCGCCGATCAACGATGCGGACGCGGTCGCCGTAGGGATTACTCATGCGGTATCTCCGGTGTGGTTGCCCCTGCCCGCCGCCACGGGGCCGATACCGGGCGGCGGGTTTCCGGCAGCGCCGGCGGCGCGCTGATGCTCCGCGCCGGGGTTTAGAGCGGCATCGAGCAGCTTCGAGATTGTCCAGGAGCGGCTGGCCTGCATGGTCGCCGCGAGGCCGTCGATCTGATCGAGAGTTCGCTGATCTAGGACAATGGAAATTGTCGGTTTCATTGGTATTGAATACCAATAATTCTGAATAGTTTCAAATAAAACCTGATATCATCAAAAAACAGATAGGAACAAGATAGAATAATATGGGATATTCAAGGGTCTAATCTGTCAAATATTTAATGAGGCTATTTTTTACTTTCTAGCACGGGTTCGCGGCGCCGCGCCGGCACCGCCTATGCCGTGTCTGTGCCGTATGGCTGGATTGCCGAAACATGATCGGGAAAACACCGGCAATTTTGCTAGCATTTTCCCGACAAGTCATTATCCGTTACCGCCCGCATGGGGGTGTAACGTCATCTGCACCCGGTCATGTCTCGATCCGCCGCACCGGACCAGCGCCCAGCGGCGGGTGGCACGCAGAGCAGCGCCAGCCCTTCGGCCTCTCCGCCTCGCACCACCAGGACGCACCCCGGCAGCACCGGCAGCGCGCGCCGGGCGTCGGCTGGATCGTCGGATCAGCCCAACTCACAGGCATGTCATGCACCACCGCCGCCGCCGGGTTCCCGTGTTCGCCCTCGGCAATGATGGCGGCGCGCTCAGCGGCGATGAACGCGGCCTCGTCATCGGCCTCGGCCAGCAGTTCGGCGGCGAGGTCATCCCGCCGGGCGCGGGCCTCGGCCAGCAGCGCGGGCGGCACCCGGCTTGCGTGCTGCACAACCGGGCGTTGTTCCCTTAGCACCACCTCCGCGCCGGCAGCGCGGAGCCGGGGCAGTAGCGGCGAGGCGGAAAGGGCGGCGCTCATAGTTCCACCTCGTCGTCGTCCAAAGTGTGCGGGGGTGTGAGAATAGAGAAAACAGCGTTCCCAGCGTTCCAGCGTTCCGCTTCGGTGCTAGTATCTATATTTTCCAGTATGTTAGACCGTTCCAAGGCGGAACGCTGGGTAACGCTCGGGAACGCTGGCGGAACGCTGGCGGCGTCATCCGAAACGCTCGGGAACGCTGGCGGAACGCTGCGCTCTGAATTAGCGTTCCGCTTTTCCCTTGCATTTTCCTGCATGGAACGCTGGGAACGCTCGGAACGCTGAATCGTCAATACTCTACCACGTCGTCCACCTCCATCAGGGAGAACAACGTCCGTTCCGCACCGGCGGAGGGCCGGAGCCAGGCGGCGAAGGCGGCCAGATAGCCGCGTTCCATCCTTCGGCCATGCGCGGTCTCGCCTTACCGCCTCACTCGCGCAAGAATTGAGTTTTTCGAGCAGTTCGCTCGCCGTTCCTTCCCATCGTCTGCCCTCGGGTCGAGCGGTGCCGTGTTCGTCCAGGACATGCCCGATTGCCTCGCTCAACGGATCGGATTCAACGACCGCGATGTTTGCGGCGTGGCGGTTGCGGTGGATGACGGCCAGGATGTGTTCGGGGTCCCAGCCGAACGCGGGCGCGGCGTTCATCGCCAACGCGGCGAAGTCCGCCATGCGCGGCAAGTCTCGTCTCTTTGTCTCCTTCATGGGTATGCAGAGGGAAGCGGCCAGCGATGCCACCATGCCGTCGAGCAGTGCGGCGAGGATGCCAGGGGCGGCGGCGGCAAAGTCCTTTTCGATATCGGCCTCAAGACGGCGCTTGTCGTCAGGGATGCGCGGCAGTGTGGCGACGATGCACCGATCAGCCATGTCGCCCCGGCTCATGAGGGACGTTATCCCGTTGAGCAGGACGGGCCGGCAGACATGAACGATGTGTTCTTCGTCGTCGGTGTAGAGCCTCCGTTTCGATAGGCCGGCACCTGTCGCCATCCTGCAAAGAACGTCCGCCATGTCGGCGTCGATGAACGAAACGTTGTCGAGTGCCACGACGCGGCCAGCGTTCGCGGCCACCACAAGATCATCCTCCTTTTTCGGCGGCGAGCGGAGCGGGGCCTTGTTCGGGTCGGTGAGAGACCGCACCAGGCGGCTCGCGGTCGATTTGCCCGATCCTTGTTCACCGTCGAGGGCGAGGATCGCATAGGGGCCACTCGGCCAGAGGGTCGAGAGCAGCCAGCAAACGATCAGCTTAAAGTCGTCATCCTGATCCGGGCCAAGGTTCAAGAGCTTGCGGAGCCGGTCGAGCGCACCGGGCGCAGCCTTCCGGTCTGGCATCGGTAAAGCCCGCATTGCATCCGCGCGGATCAGGGGAACGTCCGCACCTTTTACAACCTGCCAGCCGGTCGGCGTCACCTCGATCAATGACCAGTCTTCCGCGCCCCGGTCGATCCAGATTGATGCACCGGCGCGGATGGTGCGGAGCGCGGGTTCGCGGATCGCGGCGCTCGGCATGTTCGCCAGGGCCTCGAATTGTTGCACCGCCTCGATCATCGCCTTGTCACCAACGGAGCCGGGCAGCATCAGGCCGGCGTCTGTCTGCCTCGGGTTGCGCTCGGCATAGATCGCCCGAACCACTTGGCGGAACGCGGCGGAGCGCACCTTGTAGCGTTCAGTCCGCCCGTTGCGTTCAATGGTGACGAACGGCACCCGATCCGGGTCTGCCCAGAATGTAGCGCCGGCGGCGAGCACCGCCTCGATGACCTGATCGCGCTGGGGCGGCTTGCGCCCCTTCCCCTCGTCGGAACCTGCGTCAACCGGGATTTCGTGGAAACCGTCGGCCATCAGTTCGCACCCCCTGCACGTTGCGCCAGCACGTCCGCGAAGTCGTCTCCGGGCTTGTCAGGGCGGACGATCCGCACCGCACGGCCCTCAGCCTTCCACCGGCGCGCGGCGGCCTCGGCAGCCTCTATGCCGGGCTTGTCGTGGTCAGCGGCGATTACCACCCGCCGCACCTCCGGCGGCAGGATCAGCCCTTTGCCCAGGTTGCCAGCGTTAATTGCGGACCATGCCGGTAAGCCCAGCAGATGCCCGGCGGCAAGAGCCGATTCTGGCCCTTCGGCAACAACGATTTCCGGCCCGGTCGCGAAGCGGATCGCACCGCCCCAGAGCGGCCCTTTGCAAGCCTTCACCGGATCAACGTCCGCCTTGCGGCCTTCGAGGTCGAGATAGACGCGCTGGATCGCCACCAGATCGCCGGCAGCGTTGTCGATCCGGCAGATCATCGCCGGCCAGCGCGCGCCGGAAGGGTGGGGAGTGTCGCGCCGGTAGCGCAGCCGGTCGTTGCCGATTGCGGCGGCAAGATGACGGGCAGCCAGGTATCGGCCCGCCGGATCGTCCGGCGTGACGGGATCGGCACCGCCCCAGATTTTCGCGGCGGCCTCGGTTGCGGACGCGCGCGCGGCGGTTTCGCGCTGATCGGCCTCGGGGTCGCGCTGGGGCAACTTCCCGGCGCCCAGGGCTTCGCGGAGGGCGCCCCGGTCGCAACCGTAGTGGCACGTCGCCTTGATGCCGGCGCGGCCTTCGGCAACGCTCAGCGAGTCCTTGCCGCAGTTCGGGCAGGTGCCACGGTGCCAGCGCCCGGCGCGCGAAAGATTCAGGCGGGTGATGATTTCGCCGATGGTTTGCATCACTCCGCCCCCCTCGCCAGGTCGAGCAGCAGCGCAGCCAGGCGGCGGCAATGGGCGGCCTCGCGGTTGGCGGCATCGCGCAAGATCGGGTCGCGGTCGCGGCGAACTAAGAGGCCCTCGGCGCGCGCGTCCAGGCTGCGGGCGGCGCGGCGCAAGTCGGCAAGCGGCAATGTCACAGTGGCGTGGTTGCGGCGGTCGTTGGCTTCGATATCGCCGATCAGGCGATCGTGCAGTCGATCAGCGGTTGTCTTGTAATCGGTCGTCATGGGCAAGCCTTTCATGGCTTGCCGCTGCGGTTTTCGCTTGACGTAGAGCGGATTTTCTCTAAATGATGCAGTGCGTCTGCTAGAGATTTCCGCCCCGTCCGCGTTCGCCGCGCGGCGGGGTTTTCTCTTACTAGGCGGCTTTCGGCGTTTTGAGGCCGAACGTCGCATCCGGCAGCGCCTCGATGTAGGCCAAGCCGCTCGGCACATGGATCAACAGCCGGCGCCCGCATTTCTTCGCGCGCAAGTCGCCGCGTGCGAGTGCGTAGTATGTCGCGGTGCGGGTCATGCCGCTGATGCGGCACCAATCGGTGAGGGCGGCATATTCGGGGGTGGTTGTCATCGTTACTCGTCCTTTGGAACGTTACGGAACGACGAACTATTGATATGATTGGGATGCCGATTGCATTAGGGGAGAATTGATGGTCATTTCTCCCCTGTGGATAACTTTTTGATCTGTGTTGCGACGGCGGAAGGTGTCGGGGCATCTCCACTTATCAGAGGAAGCATCTCGGCTAGAAAACGAGATGCCGGCCCATTTTCAGACATGCCCGTGCCGTCAGGGAAAGCGGGAGCAATGACGGGCAACAGAACCGTCGCCAGCCATCGCCAATCTTTAATCACGTTCGGCACGTTCGATTGTGCTTCGATCCTTTGAAGATCAGAATCCAGCACCGCCCGGAATAGCTTTTCTATGGCGGCGGCCTGCCGCTCAGAAAACGGGTCGCCACCGCTGGCGCGAGCGCGATGGTAATTCATGAGAGGCGGCAACGATTCATTGAGAGCGCGAATGGCGTCACCGGCAGCGCGCGCGTGAGAGTTCAGCGCGCGTTGCGTCTCGGCATCGCGGAAATACGCCTTGTAGGCTGTAAAGATCGAAGCCAATCGGTCTATCTCGGCTACGTCAGGCATCTGCACGGATGCCTTGTCAAACGCCTCTTGAACAACCGCCCTTGTGATTGGGTCATCTGTCAGCGGTGTGCCGGTCTTCTTAATTTTTCGTCCGCGCCCTGACGAAGCCGGCGGGGATTGCTCCCCGCCTTTCAGTTTCCGTCCGCTCATGCTGCCTGCTCGCCGGAGTTCATGCCCGCATCGTCGCAGAATTTCTGCCAGTTATCCCGCAACACGTCTGCCTCGGTTTCCACCGCGTCCACCAGCCAGCGCAGGGAGCGCAACCTGTATTCGTCGGGCGCGGCTGGAAGATTGGTCAGGAACAGCCGCAGGGCGCGGGCGGCGTCCTGCATCCGGGTGGTGCTGTCCTCTACATCGGCAACGCGGATTTCAACCACGCTCTTGACGGGGCGCGTCATGCCAGCCTCCCCGCTTCGCGTGTGAGGCGCGAGATCAGCCGGTCGCTAAGATATCGGCTTTCGTCCTCCGGGTCGCCCTCGCGCGGATCGAGGTAGGCAGTGACAACGCGGGCGATCGCCGCCACCCCGGCGCCTGTCTTCGCCTCGGTGCGCGTGATGCGGGCAAGAATGTCGTTCATCTCGTCCTGCAACGGCGCGGTCTGCTGGTCGATCTTCTCCTCGGTCTCCATTGTCAGGCCCGGCACCCGATAGGCTGCGTTGTATTGTGCATCGAGGGCGATGTAGCGGTCGCACATGGCGATAAGCTCGGCGTCCGGGTTGCCGGCAGCGGTAGCGACCGCAGGGGCGGCGATGGCGGCGGCAGCACCAGCCATCGCGGCCTTGAGGGTGCCGCGCCGGTTCATGCCAGCCCCGCCCGCGCCATCGCGCCCTCGAGGATCAGGCCGACAAGCCGCCGCTCGCTGGCGGTCGTCGCCATCGCCGCCAGGTCGCGAGCGGCAGCTTCGGCCCGGCGGCCCACGTCGAGCACCAGCACGCGGGACCTATTGTCATTGGCCTCACGTTTCATGGTAGGAATGCAGCGATCCTGCATGTTAACCTCCAGTTGCTTTCGGGATCATCGCCGGAGCGGGGGTCCATCCCGCTCCGGCATTCCCATTTGCCGCGATCCGCGCGGCACGGTTCCCGGCTCAGGCCGGTATCTTGTTCACCGCCGCCCCCGTATCGGTTCGACGTTGTTCTGCGCTGCCAGGCCGAGGGGCTTGAAGGCAGCGCGGATGCTGTCGGCCACGAAGCCGGGCGATAGATGCGCGTAGTGCTTCGAAGTGGTCGCCTCTGTGTCGCCGATCTGTGCCGCAACAACGCCAAGCGGCACCCCCGCCATCACCAGGCGCGATGCATAAGTGTGACGCAGGATATGAAACGAGATTGCCGGCGCGATCTGTCCGGCTTCACATGCCGCGCGCATCGGTCGCTGCTGGTCTGACTGCCGCCATGCGGTGCCGTCCGCGCGGGTCAGCATCAGGGTTGTCGATTTCCGCCCGGCGGACAGGCCGGAGAAAAACGCCACCGCCTCGGCGGTCAGCATGATATGTCTCGGCTTATTCGTTTTCGATTGGCGGATATGTAGCGAACCCTGTTCGGCGTTGAGGTCGCCAGTCCTCAGGCGGCACAGTTCGCCATAGCGGCACCCGGTCAGTAGGGCGGCCACTACCATCGGGCGAAACTCCGGCCCGGTCGCGTTCACCAGCCGCACCGCTTCGTCGTCAATCAGATACCGGATTCGCGGAGCCTCGGCGTTACGAAACGGCGCAACCCGGCGCCATGCGTCGTCGCTCGGCACCTTGCCGTCGCGATATGCCATGTTCAGAGCGGCCTTTAGTGTCGTCAAAACACGATTGGCGGTTGCGCGGCGGGCGCGGGTGGCGTCTGCATCGTTGTGGTCAATCTTGCGGGTAGCGGTCGCTCCGGCCTTGGCCCGCACCCTCGGCGCAGCGGTTGCGAGCGCGCGGTGCCAGTTGCGGATGATGCCGGGCGTAAGGTCTCCCACCAGCTTGTCGCCCAGCTTCGGCAGGATGTGGGCGTTGATGGCGCTTTCAGTGCCGGCCAGAGCCTTCCCGCCCTTGGCGCGGTAATCGGCGAGGTAGTCGGCCATAGCCGCCTGCACGGTGAGCGGAGCGGCAACACGGCCACACGCGCGGCCCAGTTCGGCGAACCATGCCGCAGCCGCGGTCTGGGCTTGTGAAAAGCTCAGCGTATCGAAGCCGTCAGCATCAAGCAGGTCGTCGGCATTACCCAGGGCCTTGTAGAGCCGTTGCGGCTCGCGGTCGCGGTCAAAGTGCCGGGCAATCCATGTGCCGGCCTTACCGCCCGCCAGGCGCCGGTAGCCGATGGCGCGGCCCTCTTGGATCGTTCGAAAATACGGCTCGCGCCGCACCGGTAGGCGCAGGCGAGCATTGCGGGTGTCGAGGCGTTCGTCGCGGGCTTTTCTCGGCATCAGGCGGCTCCCCGGCAGGATACAACCTTAACGCTAACCCTATGACCCCCCGATGACTCTAGGTCATCGGATTGTAACGTTGCAGAATATACCTTCAACATTTGGTCAAAACCCTATGCCCCCTATGACCCTCGCAATTCCATACGCGCGAGAGATGGTAGAGCCGTCATAGCACCATACGGCATACGGTTTCAATACGGCATACATGGTCCCGAACAGCACGGGACGCCATAGGACCATAAAACAAGGGTTTACATAGGGGTTAGGGACGATATGGGACGTTCCCGGACGCTTGTTGTCCCCCTCTCACGGCGATAACAGGGGTTCGAATCCCCTACGGGACGCCACTCGCGATGGATCTGGGCACCATCAATCGCACCCGGCCCAAGGTCTCGCCCGACGGCTGCTACTAAGGTTGAATGCGGACCGTTGATGGTCACCGTATCGATTTCCACCACGATTTCGCTGACGAATATCCGCAGATAAGCTTTGCGGAACGCTGGATCGTCGTTGTGCATCGCCTGTCTCATTGCCCGAGCGAAGCGTTCGATTTTCGCATCGGTGATCAAGTTACCTGAATTCGACGCTGAACTGGCGAGCAGGTTGATGTCCTGCTCGACGGCGGATCGCTGTGCCTTCAACGCCTGCAGTTTTTCTGCAAGCGAGGGGTCGCCTGGGTCCATTAGTCCGTTGGCGACGAGGTCCAGCAGCCTGTTGATCTTCCCTGAAATTTCAGTCTGACGCTTTTTCGCGAGGCCAAGCCGGCGCTGGCGTTCGCTGTCGGCCTCAGCACCACGGGAGATGTAGGACTCCAGAATGACGCGCAGGCGGTCGGGCGTGAACAGGCGGTCGGACAAGGCGTCGAGAATCATGCCGTCGAGCGCCTCCATGGCGATCGAGCGGCCCCGACACTTTGATTCACCCTTCTGGGCGCGGCCGGCGCAGACATAATAGCGATAGCGCCCGCTCTTGCCGGTGCGGATCGTCATCCCGCTACCGCAATGCGCGCAACGGATCAGCCCGGTCAGCAAGGTCGGGCCGCTGAGCGACTTCGGCGGGGTTTTTTTCGGGTTCCGAGCATCGAGCGTCTGCTGGACGCGATCGAAGTCCGCGCGATCGATGATCGGCGGAATCGAGGCGACCACCCACTCGCTCTCTGGTTTTGACTGGCCTGTTTTTGCGTGCCGCAGGTTAAACGCATGCTCGCCGAGATAGGTGTGCCGGGTGAGAAGCCGGTGCACATTGGAGATCTGGAATTGCTTGCCGCGGAACGAGACACCTTCACCGTTCAGCCGGCTGACGATGGCCTTGACGCCCATCAGCGGCCCCTCCCGCCCGAGTGCCATTCCAAAAATGCGCCGAACCGTGGCTGCCTCAGCTTCGTCAATCACCAGGCGCTTCTTGATTTTCGCCCCCCGTTGTCCGGCGGCCTCGGCGCGGTAGCCGAAGGGTGGCTTTGATCCGTTCCAGAACCCCTGTCGGGCGTTCTCCTTCATCGCGCGGGTTGTATGCTTAGCATTCTCGGCACTCTGATACTCGTCGAAGATCCCGACCACCTTGCGAATCAACTGGCCGGTCGGGTCGTCCGCGAAGTTCTGGGTAATCGAGACCACCGCAACGCCCGCCCTCGCGAGTTTGCGGAGATACATTTCGCAAAGATATTGATCTCGAAAAAAGCGTGACATCGAATGCACCAGCACGGTGTCGAAGGGCCGATCAGGGCCGGTGGCGGCGTCGATCATCCGCTGGAACTCGGGCCGGCGGTCATCGGTGGCGGATGCGCCGGGCTCAACGAACCTGGCAACGACATCAGCTCCTTTCTGAGCCGCCCAGGATTCTGCCTGGGCGATCTGATCAGGAATCGAGAGGTCCTGCTCGGCCTGCTTGCCGGTCGAGACCCGTGCGTAGATAGCTACACGGCCGGGCCCATCGATTCCGCTGGTCGGCGCTTTTACGTGGCGTGTGTGCTGCGGCCGAGGGGATGTGATCGAGTTCATGCGTCGTCCCTCAAGATCATCGCGATGGTAGCACCGTGCGCGCCGAGCACCAGATCGATTTCGGCGTCGGTTACGACAAGTGCCTCCGGCATTTCCATCTGGAGTGGAGGCAGTACCTTCGTGCACGATCCGCGCCGTCTGGTCCGGCTACTTGCAACTGGCTGTGCCCCATGTGGGTCTGGGGGAGCGGGAAGGGTCGGGTGGTTGGCATTTTCGGGTGCCATCCGAGATGTCTCCAAAAAAATGAGACACCTCATTCATCAGGCATCGGTCGCCGCGTCCGCTGAAATGCGCCCTTTGAATCTCGAAAATTTTTTCCATTCGCTCGAATTTTCGCTTGCGCGGCGACCGCGATTTCTCTGGAAGCGGAGCTATTACGCCTTGATATGCGCAAGACGCATACACGGCCGGTTTGCCATGTGCCGATGTGTCGATTTTCTCGCTTGCGCGGCGACCGTGAGGACACGCTCGTAACAAAGCACGGGGTTATGTGCCCTGTCCGCTCTGCGCCCTTTATGGTCATTCCGGACCAGTTTCGGCCGACCCGAAAGCGGACGCAAACCGTGTAGGGCGGGCCCCCCTATGGCTGACTGCGCCTATTCCCCTTCCCACCCTTGCGGATGATCAAATAAATTGGACATACTGATTTTGAACTAGCCCCCCTTCTACTGTTCTGCGATGGAGATCAAATTGTATTCCTGGTTCGATGCGACCGTCGCCTCTAATATAAATACTCTAACGTGGAATGAAGGGCGTAAACACAAGAAAGAGGGGGAACTCAAACAAATTTCGAAACTATTCTCTTCGAGCTACCTGCGAGATATGCATGCGGCGATGATGAGTAAGGCCGCAACGGCTGGTAAGGTAGCTGAAGCCTATCTCAGTGTCGAACTCGGCTACATTGATAAGATGCCTTTTGCAATGTCAAAAGTACTTTCTAAAAAGACAGAACTGGGAGATGCAATTTTTTTCGGATTCGAGGAGACCGTAACTCCCACAGGTTCACCTATCTCTACAGGAGCGCGAGCTGTTCTCTTGCAGGCAAAGGTGACGGATCAATACCGGCAAATCTGCAACCCCACCGTACCAATCGCTCCAAACATCCCCGGCACAAGCACGTTTAATGAACTGAATCTGCTCAATACCTGGCCCATATTCGACCTGTATGAAAGATCTAATAGTAAAATATGTTCACTTGCGGGTATTGACTTGTCAGTAGGAAGATCACCACCATACTCCTTTGCTTGGTATTTGGCTGCACCTCGGCTGCACTCGCGACTGAATTCGCAAATTCAATTGAAATGGCCATCATGGTGGATGTTGGGTGCCGCAATCCATCGTGAGAATTGCGATATCCAATTTGGCGATTTTCTGCAGGCATTTTTGAAAGGTAATCAGCTAAATACTTCGGCAGGAAATCTGGAGGTTGGCGCGTCGTTTAACTGTGGGACCGGGCCGTCCGGACCCACTACTGACTGGGACAAACTATGTTGTAAAATCCTCAAATTGGTACGGAAGCACCCCGCTCCAGTATCCATCTTTGGATCAGGAATAATTCGTTCGGCGTCGACAAGTAAGATTCCTCTTTATCATTTGCCAAAAACTTTTTTTTGGCCATGGCCCAGATTTTATTACAGTGTTTTGAATAATACTGGAGGGTTCTTCTATGAATTCACACGCAATGGTTCTCGGATGTTCCAGGCAAATTTCGACCAAAATGGAGCAAGCAGAGGGACACAATGTAAAATACGTCCGCCGCGTTGTTCGGCGGAATCACGCAGTCGAGACAAAAAGATTCCCGTCATTATCGTTACATCGTACCGAATAGAGATTAAGGACTGATTCTGATCCATGAATGCTTGATGCTTGATGTTAAACTCTCAAGATTATGCCGATGGGCGAAGTGCTACCTATGGTGTTTAGATTACCATCAAATTGATAGGTTATGCTGTGTTCACCATCTTTGCGACGAATCTTTTGTCATTTCGCTAATGACTGGTTTTTTGAACCCGATGCCCAAAACCTGCCATTCCGGTTCCGGCCCACATCCGACTATCCGAGCAAGCGGGTCGATCTTGCCTCATCGGTAACGCTCGCCAATGCAACAGCCGCATCTCAAGCCCGTTTCACGTGATGCATTCCGGTTCAGAAACGCCAAAACCCCACCCCGCGGAATGCGAGGTGGGGTTCTGGTCAGATTTTGTCGGTCGCCTGATGGAGGCCGAACAAGCCAGCCTCAAGGGCACGGCCATGCGTATCGAGGCGTGTCACGAGATCCGCACGCGCGGTCTCGAGCATCAGCAGATCGCAGGCGAGGCGCCGGTCGGGATCATTCTCCGAAGCTGCATGGCACCGATCTTCTGGAGCCGTGCGCGTGAGGTTGATCGTTTCGGTCAGCACCGCCACCGCTTCCTGGAGGTCCCGCAGCGTGTGAAGGACTGCGAGTTTCGCACGCGTGTCCGCGCGCAGTGCCTCGATGAGGTTTGTCGTTGTCATGTTGGATTTTCCAAAAATCATCCCTTCCCGTGACGCCGACTTGTCGTTCATGCCGGCCGGGCAGACCGATCCGCCCCACGATCGAAGCTCGATCGCAGGGGCATCGGGAATGGATTGTGGGGAGTGATCCGCTCTTAAAATATATCAAAAATACGATGTATTTTCAACAAAATAATGTTTTATATCAATTATTTATTTGCTGTCCGACCACTCTGACCGAAGTGTCCGGCGGACTCTGGCCACCGTCGCATGATATTTTTCCGCAGCATCAACCTGCTTCGCCCGGTTGTAGTGCCGTTCAGCTACCTCGCCGGTGATGTTGAGCATCGCGGCGCCGAGGCCGGGCAACGAAGCCGCATCGATCGCCGCACTGGTCGCCGCGGAATACCGGAACCGATGCGGGCCGAAGGCAAAGCCGAATTTTTTCACTGACAGCCAGCGAATCCTCTTGTCGATGCCGCGGTAGCCGAGCGGCGCCCCGTCCCAGTTGACCCAGAACGCATCGTGGGCCTCTCCGGCGAGTAGTTCCTGGCGCTCGATCTCGAGATAGCGGTCGACGTAGGCGGTGAGTGCGACAGGAAGCGAGAATTCGTCGCATTTTTTGTGCCGCGCACCGCCCTTGATGAGTTCGGGCGGGATGATGACCCGGTACGCGTCGCCGTGGCGGATGACCTCGCGGCCGAGGTGGAGCCCGGCCATGGCACGGTGGCGGCGCGCGCGGGCGGCGAAGATCGCGATCAGCAAGCCGTCACGGTACTGGACGCGGCGACGAACATCTCCACGCAGGTCGAGCGCGCCATGCATGAGATCGACGCCCCATTCATATAATATAAGGCTCGAAGGTACCTCGAAGTCCCGCCGCTTCATCGGCAGACGCGAGCGGAGCGATGCGCCGCACGGATTGGTGAGCCACGCAAAGTCGCGCTCGGGCGCCATGACCCGGAGTGCCGTGCGCAAGTCCGCGAACAGCCCCACGATGGAAAAGTCGCTCAGCCCAACTTCCCGCAGCAAGGCCAGATAGGCGCGCACGCGCGGTGCGATGACCCGGTCGGCCGGGTGGATATCGGGATCGAGCTTTCCGGTCTCTGCGAGGAAGCCGAGCCAGCGACCGTACGCGCCAATGATTTTCCGCAGCGTCGGCTCCGTCCAATCGGCGCCCGGACGCTCGTCCTCGTCGAAGACATCAGCCGGCGTGCAGCCGTGGATGAACAAGCGCTCGTCGATCGCCGGCCATTCGTATCGGCGGAGAACGCGACGTCGAAGATCGTTTCGGGGGATCTCGGCGAAAATACTCATTCTGCCGCCTCAGCATTGGCCAAGTTCAGCAATGTTTCTCCGGATGCAGACGCGGAAAGGTTACCCTTGTTGAGCTGTTTCGAGGGCGGTTTTGGGCCCTGATGGATGGAATTCGCTTGACGCGGCGACCGCTTCTTCCGGAAGGCCGCTGCCGCGAGGCGCTTCGTTGCTTTCCGCTTCTTGAGGACAACGTCGTCGAAGCGGCGGACAGCCGCGTCGGTCTCCAAACCACAATAGAACGCGATCGTCGTTTTGACGTCTTTGTGGTTCAGGGCGCGGCGGACCGTCTCGTAATCGCCAGGGTTCTCATGCAGGTATAGCCACGCCGCAAAGTGCCGCATCAGGTGCGGATTCACCGTGACGCCGACATGTTCCTCGATCGCCGTCATAAATGTCGTCCGCAGCCCGTTGATCGACATCGGCCCGTCGTCGGCCTCGCCCACGAAGACGTACGGGTTTCCCGGTGCGGCCAGCGTGGGGCGGTATCGTGTGATCCACCGGTCGAGCATGAGCGCGGTCTCGCGCGGGATCGGCCACAGGTACGGCTCGCTGTTTTTCACCTCGTCGTGATCCATCACTATATGCGTGTAGAGGCGGCTCGACGGGTCAGAGCGCCGGAGGTGCTGATCAAGCCTGAGCCCCGCCAGGTTCGAGATCCGGAACGGACAGATCGTCGCGGTCTCCACCAGCATCGCGCGCTGCATCGCGATCGCAGCGCGGCGAACCGGGAGGTTTGCCTCTCGGGCCATCTTCTCCAGCCGACCTGGCAGATGGAGCAGCTTGGCCAGGGGCCGCGGTTCAATCAGGGCACGCAGGCGCTCGCGGTTGGACAGGGTCATGGACCGCGACCGTTCCGGTGCGACGTTCGCTGCCCAGAAGGCGATACGCCGGACATCATCCTCCGGGAGACGGGCCCAGAATTTCGCGATCTGCCGCAGAACCTCGCCGACGCCGCCAGCATTGCTCGACCGGCGTTCACGGCCTCGCTCGCGCATGAAGGCGAGGATGGCCTTCGGATGCTCCTTCGGTGTCACAAGGTCCGCGAGTGTCCGGATCTCGGAGGGTGCGACCCCGGAGCGCACGAGAGCGCCGGCGGCCTGCTGGATCTGGAACACCCGTGTCTCGATCGTCCGCGGCCTGGCGGCACGCATTACACGCCCAGAACCACCGCGCGAACGTTCAGCGACATCGTCAGGGAAAATTTCGTCCTCGTCGGCCTGCTCGGCGCGGCGGGTCCAGGCCTTCACGTCCTCGCCGAGAGACGGCGGGAACGCGCTGAGCGGTAGCGTGTATTGGTCTCGCGTCGGCCGCCGTTCGAGGCGGACCTGCGGCCAGCCCGGTACGGCGGTAACCGCGCGGTTCCATGCATCGGCGGTACGTCGCGCGGCCGTTTTCGGATCATCGCATAGCGTGCGGTCGCGGACCCAGCACTCGAATTTGTCGATCGTTGAAGCTACCACATCGGACGGCGCGACCCCCTCGAGCGTTGCGAAGCGGAACCAGGCGGCGAGCGCCGTCTGCTCGAAATGCCCGAGCTGCCCGCGCAACGCCTGCCATTCCGGCGCCAGCGTGACCCGAAACGGCGCATGGGCACCCAAGCGTCGCAGGACGAAGCGCAATCCAGACAGCACAGCCGAATGGCGCTGGTCGCTGAGCCCGTAGCCGGCCGGCGGCTTGGCGACGACCCGCGGCGAGAGAAAGGCCGGCGTCATGATCACGCTCGTGGCAGGCAGCCCGCACATCTTTACTGTGCCCGAGATCGCCGAGCGCAGGTCGCGCCGCCGGGTCTCGCTGAGATCCGTCCACGCCTCCACCAACCGCATCGCCTCGGCGGCGGTGACAGGCGCCGCCGACCCGATGCAAGTTGCCTGAGCGGCTCCGAATGAAGTATTTTCATGTTCATCGAAGTCCATTTTACCCTCCATGTGGAAAAGATAGGAATAAATCGGAAATTTGTAAATACAATATCAAACTAATCACCGCGATTACTTAGATAATGGCTTTTCGATGCACGGATAAACACTTGTATTTACTATTAATTGTCCGGCGCATCCGACGATTCTCCGTACAGTAACTTCGCGATATCGGATTCGAGGAAGAAAACAGAGCGCCCGACCCTCCGGGGCTGCAGGAGCCCGGCCCGGATCCAGTTCCGCACCGTCCGGTCGGTCCGGCCGAAGATGTCAGAGACATCGCGGACGGACAGCAAGCGCACTGACGCAAGCGGAGCCGCCGACGACACAACGAGTTGTTGATCCGCATTCGGCGCCGCGCCGTGGCTTTCGGCATTTTCGGGAAAGTTTGTTGCCGGCCCGCCGGGCGTTGTCGGGTCATCCAACATGGACATCGGTCCCGGCGTTCGCGCCACCTTCGAGCGCGGCGCCGGGCATCGTGCTCGCGCGGAACGCGTCTCTGGCGGCTTGCTGCGCCAGGGCGGCAATCAGCGTCCTAAGTGCCCGACCGACGATTGTCCGACCCGGCTCATCGGCGAGTGGCGATGAGCGGGATGCGTTCGGGCGGTGCGGGATCGGCGCTCTGTCCATGCGCGCACGCTGGTCTAACCCGGTCGCCGCGCACACATGGTATCTACATCATTCAGCGATGTGCCGAGCCCATGTTCCTCGTTGTTCAGTCGCCGCAAGTTTCTACGGCCACAGGCTCCGTTTGTAGACGCGTGCCCAATTGGCGACAGTCTCGCCGGTCGGATTGAAGGCCGGTGTCACTGCGAACCGAGCTAGGCTGGGTTCGCGTTCCATGCGCGTGCGGATCCTGGCGAACATGGTCAGAACAAATCTCGCAAGTGGCCCGCTGACAGAGCCGCCGGCGCTCGCCTTTGTGTGCGGTGTCCGCGAGATGCTGGCGGGACGACCCGTCAGGGTCCGGTAGGCGTCGATTATCGCGAAGCCCAGATCGCGCCCGACATGGACGTGGGTAGCCGGGCTCCTGTTCATTGAGGCACCGGTCCGCGGCTGCGGCGGAAGCACCTCCGAGATCGCGCGGCCAATCGCGCGGGCCACCGGATCCTGATGTGCTTGCGCGCCCAGATTCGGCCTTCCCGCTCGTTCCCGCGTGCGACGTCCGGTGCGGAATGCATCCGCGCCGGCCGCTGCCCATAGTTGAAGATTCGCGACTTCTCTGAGTGCATGCCTCACAGCGTCATCGGGCGGATCAAATCCGGCAGCCCGTGCCGCGCTCTCGATTGCCGAGACGGGGCTGGTCAGCGGCAGAGTCACATCGGTAACCCGCGGTACTAGGGCGGCGGCGTCGGCGAAGGTGAGTTCAGGCTCCAGGCCCTTGATAATCTCCTGCGCGTGCCGCGCCACCGAATCGAGTGTGCGCTCCACTGCGTCCATGTCGCTGACCCGGGCCGTTGCGAGTCGCTTCACCTGCGCCGACGCTGCAGCGTGCACCTGCGCTGCGCAGGCCGCGAGAGACGGTTCGGCCGAACTGCCCGTGGCGTCTTTGCGCATAGCATCGACCAAAGCCTCACGCAGATCGGCCTCGTCGATGAGCACAATTTCCGCAATTCCAAGCGCAGACATTACCGGCCCCACCATCTCCACTTCGAAATTTCAAACGCGCGGCGCGCACCATACCCCCTTTACAGATGTTTGGTTATATTGAGTTCTTGGGAAAGACCGTTCCGTGGATGCCGCCGCTTTCATGACTTTCCTCGGTGAGGCGTTGTTTCGCTGTCAGCGCACCGCGCTGCATGACGCAGCGCAGTGTCGCACGCGCCAAGACGCTATGCCGGCTCTTCACGGTTGCCGCATTTGGCCGGTCCCAGCACCTTGGCAAATTCATAGCGGTGGGGATCGCCGCGACGCTTGCCGCCTCGGTGCGCCATGGTGATCAGATTCTCCGAGAGCAGCGTCCTGATCGCGTTGCGATAGCGCGTCCTTGCCCATCCTTGCACAACGTTTTCGCGCATCATTGCGGTCGGAACAATGACGAAACTCAGATCGCCGTCGTGGCCGGCGCCGTGGTTGCGGATCAGGCATCCGAGTAGCAGGAACGCGTCCGCGCCGTTGTCGGCTTTCGCCAGGCGATCGAAGATAGCGGCCGGGATCACGACCGAGGATTGCCCCGGGGCGAAAAGGCGGCCTTGCTCGCGATAGTTCCAGACGGACTCCGTCGTCCGATAGACCTCGGTCGCTGCGAGCGGCGGATCGAATCTGGCATTGAATACCTCGGCAGCCTCCATGAGTTCCGTGCGGCTCCCAACGTCACGCGCGACACGCCGGAGATGGTCGAACAACGTCTTGTTGCGCCGGCCAACATCCTTGCCGGTTTCCGCGGGCGCGCGGCCGGCAGGTGCATCGGCGTCGGAGCTGCCGACGGCGCTGCGATAGAACTTCCGGTCGAGCGCGCCGTCCAGCAAATGCGGCAACGACGACAGATCAGCCCAGTTTCCAGCGACGAACGCGTATGATTTTCCGGCGAATTCGCCGGTCCGGCGGACGCTCGGGGGGGCGACGACGAAGCCGCCCTGCGCCTTCACATCGATGGCCAGCCCGTCTTCCCGGATCGGGCCGCTGCGCTCCCCATTCGCCTTATAATATAGGTGATACCCGCCACGAGGCGTCGCCACGATGACTGGGGTAGGGCCGAATCGCTCGATCACGCGATCGAGAGCGCTCGGCGTATCGCAATCGATGACGGTCAGGCCAGACGGGCCGGTGGCGATGCCGATATTGGCGGTGGCGAAGCGCGGGTATCTCAACCAGCCTCTCAATTTCTCGGGGGCGAGCGGCTGGTCCAGGCCGGCCCATTTGACGAGCGGCGCCTTGCCGTCTGCTTTTCCGCACGGGATCACCACCATGCCCGCCTCGGTCAACGCCCGTGCGGCAGTGGCGAACGGGCAGGGCTTGGTTGAGGAATTCTTGGCTGTGGTACTCGAGCGAACTCTCCGGCGAGGAAGCGGGGCGGTTGCTGCGACATTGACTGACATTGATGCACCTCGTTTTGCGAGGCTCGAGGAACGTGCAGACGTCGGTCGCCGCGGCAACAGTCGTTGATCGACCCCTTGATCAGGCGCGGATGGATACGGCAGACTCACTGCATGAAATCCATGCACGACAATGCAGGCGTGTTGCTGTGTAATCCGGCAGCATCCGGGAGCGCGCTGTCCAGGGTGCATCCGCGCCAGCGCCGAGGCGTCGTGCATTCGTTCACCTTCGCTCTCGCTGAACCGCGTATCCTATGAACTCGCGATACGGCTCCCTGTTTCAGATCGACAGCGTTGCTGATGCCGGGTCGGCTCGACGGCTCGATCGAGTGCCTTTGAACGGCACGAAGAGCGATGGCGGTTATGATGAGGCATGGCTGCTGAAGTGGACCCGGGCGATGGGACCGGGGGCTAAGTTGGAAATTGGCCGTTTTGTCATGATAGACGGAGCGGAACATGAGCAAGACGAGACGGAAGATTGAGGCGGCGCTGTATCAGGTTCATCCGAACCAGATTTATGCTTGGAAGAAGCAGCTGCAGGAGCAGGCGGCGCGGGCGTTTGATCCGAAGATCGGGCAGGATGCGGAGGCCGCCGGGCAGCGGGAGATCGAGAGGCTACATGCGAAAATCGGCCAACTGACGATCGAGAACGATTTTTTAGCCAAGAGGTCCGGAAGATGAGCGTGCCGGACCGGCGAGCGAAGCTCGATCGCGATCATGCTGTGCTGTCGATCCGCCGGCAGTGCGTGCTGCTGGGGCTGGCGCGATCCGGGGTGTACCGGCGGCGTCGTGCGGCGAACGACAATGATCTGGACGTGATGCGGCGGATCGACGAGCTGTTTTTGCGCTGGCCGTTTCTGGGCTCGCGCCGGCTGATGGCGGTGCTCGCGGCCGAGGGGGTGCGGGTCAACCGCAAGCGAGTGCAACGTCTGATGCGGCTGATGGGGATTGCGGCGCTCGGGCCGAAGCCGCGGACCAGCAAGCCGTCGGCGGGGCACCGGATCTCGATGGACCGCAAGGGGCGCTGGATGGACAACGTGTTCATCGAGCGGCTCTGGCGATCGCTGAAATACGAAGACCTGTATATCAAGGGCTACGCCGACGGCGCGGAACTGCGCGCCGGCCTGGGCCAGTGGTTTGACTTCTACAACCACCAACGTCCTCACATGGCGTTGGACAACCGCGCGCCGATGGCGGTGTGGCGCGAAGCAATGGTCGGCGTTCTGCCGCCGACGGCCGTGGATATGACGCTTCTCCTGCGGAGAAGCTTGGACAACGCTGCCGCGTTGCCCACATCTCCACAGCCGCAACAACAGCAGGTAGCTTGATAGCCCTTTAGGAGATCAGAACGGATCAGCTTGAACCGCCCCGGGTTTGCCGGAGGCCATTTGGGTTAAATTAGGCGGCGATCTTCAACTGTTCGAGTGTGGCGAAATATCGTTGTTCGGCTTCGGCTGGCGGGATGTTGCCGATCGGCTCGAGAAGGCGCCTGTGGTTAAACCATTCGACCCATTCGAGCGTTGCGAAATCGACGGCCCTGGCATCCACGGCCCGGTAGATGTCCTTGAGCGCGGTTGCAACTGTCTTTCGGTCCTTGTTAGGACACGGAATCCATCGAATTCCTGAGCAGATGAACAATGCGGGTCTGCACGATCTCTCGGGAAAGACTTCAGTGCTCGCTTCCGGCACCAACCAAAGCCCCAAGGCAGCAATCTAAATTGCAGTTGCTGGCAAACCCGAGGCAGTTCACATCCGATGCCGTGAGCCGCTCCACCCAAATACCTCTCAGCCGATATCAGCAGACGATCATCAACACACGATCAATGTCCCCTTATGTCAGCAATATGTGGCGCAAGTGTGCAAGTCCGGAGTCCTGCCACAAAAGTGGCGCCGCCCATCCGAAGGATGTTCCGGCCAGCGACAGCAATACCCAGGCCGCTCGCTCGCCGTGCCGCAGGCTCGCTGTGGCGGTCCAGCTGGCGACCGCAGCCAGGCTGCAGGCAACGACGACGATTGGTGCGTCGAGGTGCCAGAAATATGTCGCCAGGGCGCCTGAAATCGGCGGCAGCAATAGGGCCGCAAGGGCCGTGGCCGGCTGGGTTTGCTCCCGCCGGTTGAGCCCGAGGCGCCAGATGATCAGCCAGCTTCTTGGCGCGATAGTTGCGCACATCAGCGCCAGCGCAACGAACGCTGCCGTGAACTGGCCGCCAAAAGAGGCCAACCAGGCGCTGTGAAGGACTTCCTGTGGAGCCGCCCCGTGCAGGATCGCGTTCCATACAGCGATCGCTTCGGCGGGCGGGCGCCCGAACATTGCACCGCTTAATATCATTGACGATACGACAATGAAGCCTGGCAGAAGTGCAATGGTGAATAGCGCGACCGCGGCGGAAATGCTGTTCATTTCGCGAAAGGCGAGGGGCAGCACGATTAATGTGGGCGCTACCCAGTAGATCGCATTTGGCCAGAGGACGAACATTGCGGCGACGCCAACTCCGAGCAGTATAAGTGCCCGCGTATCGGCGATCGCTTCGACGCGATCGATCGCCAGAATCAGGAGTCCCACCACGATCGTGTAAAAGATCATTGGTGCTCCGCTGGTCGCGATGATGACGATCACCGGGTTCGCGCTGGTGACAAGAATACCCGATGCCGCCAAACCTGGTGACCAACCGCGTTGTATGAGATCACGCGCCAGAAGCCCCTGCGCCAGAGCGGTGGCCGTTATTGTGATGACGACCATCGAGGATGGGCCGCATCCCGGTATCAGGTGCAGAAGATTGATCATCACAAACATCGGCCATTGCCCGGACAGCAACATCTGCGAGTTGGCGTGATTCCAGGACTCGCGCAGGGCGGGCTCGATCGCGCCGGCCAGCAGGAGCTTGTGAGCGGCCGCGGCGAACAACAAGAACGACGCCCCGCCGACGACCAGCGCCACTCGCCACGCACGCGTGACCAGGGGGCCGGAAGCGCGGACCTGGATGTGGTTTGCGCCGCTACTCACTGTGCCTCATTTCCCGTGGCGGAACCCGCCTTGAGGCTGGCAATGGTTTCCTGGGTGCGCGAGGACGTTCCGTGGGTTGTCTTTTCCCAATAATGAGGGTTGGTGACGAGTTGCAGGAGTGCCTTGTAGGCCGCCACGGAGTGCAATACCCAATAGGCAGGGGCAAGCAGTCCCCATGGAACCAACCCGTACCAGCGACGCTTCGCGACAGCGACGATATTGAAATACACGTACATCGCGTTGCCCACCATCAGATCGAACAGCGCAAGCACCAGAACGGGCCCCGGGAAGAAGCCGGCCACGGCCGATCGCCCAACGATGACCGAGACGAGAAACATGATCCAGAGCAACGGATTGATCAGCGCGGTCATCGGGGGGAAGCCGATGAACATATGGAAGCCGAGAAATCCGACCGGCCCCAGCCGCCGGTAAAGCTCGACCGGCCGGCGCATATGCACGAGCCATGTCTGCATATAGCCCTTGATCCATCGGCTGCGCTGGTTGATCCAGCTGTGCAGGACGCCGTTTGCTTCCTCGAATGTTGTGGAATTGACCACGGCCACCCGATAGCCAGCCTGCGTGAGGCGGATGCCAAGATCGGCATCCTCGGTGACGTTGTAGGGATCCCAGGCGCCGAGTTCGTGCAGCACCTCGGTTCGGAAGTGGTTCGACGTTCCGCCGAGGGGGATAGGTATGTTCAGCCGGTACAGGCCGGGCAGCAGATAGTCAAACCATTGGCTATACTCGAGTGTGAACATCCGGGTCAGGAAATTGTCATCACGGTTGAAATAGTTGAGCCGTGCCTGAACGCAGGCGACCTCCGGGCCGGAGGCATTGAACAGCGCGACAACCTTGCGCAGCTGGTCGGGTTCAGGGCTGTCCTCGGCGTCGAAAATCACGGTGTATTCGCCGCGCGCGAAGCGAAGCGCATAGTTGCACGCCTTTGGCTTGGTTTTCGGCTGGCTGTCCGGAACCCGGATGATCTCGAAAAGATCCTCAGCACCGAGGGCCTTTGCTGCCTCGATCGTCTCGGTGTCGCCGGCTTCGAGCACCAGTTTCACATCGAGCTTCGCCCGCGGATAATCGAGGCGTCGGATCGAATCGACCAGGATCGGCAATACTTCAGCCTCGTGATACATCGGAACAAGAACGGTGAAGACCGGGAGATCCCCGTCCTTGAGTGCGGCGAGTTCGCTCGCATTGACGGATATATCGGTCCGCCTCCCGCTTCCGACGATCGTGAGGACACCGCGGAACGCGAACAGGGACGCATACAGTGCGGAAACCGTCGCCATGATGCCGAGCAGCGTCAGGCGGGGGGCCAGGCCCAGGGCGAGCAGGAGCGCAAGACCAATCCCCACCGCGACGGTCTTCTGGCCCGCCGAAAGCGTGACTTTTGCCGAGAGTTCCGGATTCCGGTTGAACAGCGCCTCGCGCGCCGCTTCGCTCAATTCTGGATCAAATATCCGTTGAACGGCCCAGATCAAATCGAATTTCGACGTGATCACGAACTCGACGTGACAGCCCGGCATGCGTTCGCGCATGAGGGCGCGGATCGCAGGATCCTCGGGATTCAGGGTTGCGATCACCACAACGCCGTCCGGCTGGCGCCGCCAGGGAATAAACAGGTGACGCAGGTAAAGGTCATGCTCGGCTTCGGCAAGCAGCGTGTGATCGCACGGACTGGCCCGGAGATCGACAAGCGGCAAACCCGATGCGGCGGATAGTTCTCGTGCCCATCGCAAGCTGGTGACGCGATACATCGCGCTCAACACGTCTGGCAGACTGACGCGCCAGGCATAGGCGGTATGGATCGCCTCGTCCCGTTGCAAGGGGGTGACGCTGCCCGCTTGCACCAGGCGGTCGAGTGCTGCCAGATCGCGAGCGGAAGGCGGCCGCCATGGTGGCCGGCCCGAAGCGGGCATGCGTCAGAACCTCAGCCAAACGGCAAGAAAGCCAGCATTGCCGAGAGCGACGTTTCGCCCACCGGCGTCATGCCATAGGCCTGCCTGCACAGCGACATGATGAGTAAGGTCATGCACCACGGAAAACGCGACGCGGTAGAGATTGTAATCCGATCCGCCGGGCGCGGCCGTGCCGACGCTGATCGTGTTGAAGCCTTGCGCGAGCAATAACCAGCCTCGCCGAGGGCGAATACCGATCGTCCCGTCGGCACGGATCTGATCGGCCCAGCCATCGACTTCCATCCGATAGCCTGCTTCGAGATCGGTATAGCCGGACCAGCCACCGGGCAGGCGAAAGGCATGGCCAAACAGCACGCGGCCTTCATATTCGGCGCCTGGCTGGGCAAGAACGGGGGAGGCCGGACTTTGCACGCCGGGGATGCCCAGTTGCCCCTGTACCGAGATCACGTTCCATGCGTCGCGCCACACCGCATAGCGTGCCCAGAGGTTGAATTGCACGAAGCCGGTGGCCCCACGGGTGCCCGGCAGATTCGACTGTATCACTTCCTGAGCCCTGGGTTGGAAACCCAGAGTCAATCGTGGAGTGAGCCCATATTCGATGTAAGGAGACAACTCATATTGCACATAGCGGCCTCGCCCGGCCGGCTGGCCGAACTGGCCATAGCCCTGGGTCGCCGCGTGATAGTCGCTGAACGTCTCGATCGCGATCCAGTGCCCGACGGGCTCGGGCCAGGCACCGGCCCTGGCGGCGGATGTTGTTGCGGCGGTGCCGGCGATGACAAGCGCCGCCAGCCGCCATGCCGGCATTATTCTCCTCATCGACGGTGTCTCCGCCGCGCGAGAATCACGACGAGAGCGACAGCGATGAGCAACCAGATGACCGCAAAGAGCTCCCGACGCCAGGCCGCGACGATGCCCGCCACGCTGGCGACGGCAGAACCGTGGAAGTCCGCCCGGTATGCGGCCGTCTCGAAGGTCGCTGGCGGTCCCGATCCATCATAGAAGGCGATGTTACCATCGCCGGGCAACACAGCCTGAGCCAGGCTGGATCGTGGGCCGGGAGTCAACCACAGTCCCGGAACGCCTGTCTTGGTCGCAACCAGCTGAAGAACGGTCAATTTACGAATATGCGGCAGCTCTATCGCTGCCGACCGGCCGGGAAGCGAAAGCTTTCGGGCGGCGTGCGGCGCCCGAGGTTGCGGCAGCGGCGCCTGTGCCACCACATCACCGGGCTTGTCAGCGATCAGCAGGAACGGACGGGTCGGTGGTCCGTTCGCGGCGATGACATTGATGGCGATCGGATTGACCTCATGGTTGCCCAGCAACTGCGCGACGAGCGGCAGGGTCGGGCCGAGTGCCGCCGCCGGCAGGTCGGTCAGCACGGGAACCGAGCCGCCGCCCGCCGGGGAAAACCCGTTAAACCTTGTCGGCCGGCGCGGGCCATTCCCCAGAACCAGTTCGGTATTGTTCATGAGGGTGAAGTCCACCCCTGCAGGCTGCGAGCACACTTCGGTGTGGCCAAGCCGGCTCAGTTGCAAGGTGACGGGCGCCCCTGCCGACAGAAGTCGCTGGGGCAGATCGATCCGCACATGGTCAAGCCTCACGGCGCCCCGAAAGGCTCGGCTCCAGACGACGTTGCCGCCCACCAGCAAGGTAACGGCCTCGGCGTCGCCCGGTGGAAGGGCGGCGCCTCTCCCCTCCAGAATTACGGCAGTGACGTGCCTGTTGACCGGCAGGGACGCCGGAACGAGAGGAATTGGCACGGTTCTGGTGCCGAATACCGTCACCGTTTTCGAGGCGATGCCAAGCGCTCCGAGTGTGACAGCATCGGCCCCCTGACGTTTGGTGGCGGCACTCGCCAGCGTCGCCGTGACGCCTGCCGAGCGAATGCCGGCGGTCAGTTGATCGGCCACCACCAGACCGCGCGCCGCGGCGGGCGAGCCGACGACGATCTGGGATTGGCCATCGGTGCCGGTCTCGACGTTTGCCACATCGTGTTTCGGGTCTTTGGATGGGTCGATCCGGATCGATGCGTCGGGCTGATCGGAGACGAACGGCGTGATTCCGCGCTCGACAAGCGCGGTGGACAGAATGAGCGCACTATCGATGTCGGCGAGGCTCGGCTGTGACGGCAGCGCGATCGTCACTGGTGTCGAAAGTCCGCGCCAAGCGGTTCCGACGCCTGCCTTTCCGCCGGATGGCGTGAAGCCGGTATTTGCGGCGATGCGGATCCATGTGCTTGCCGGAGAGCGGCCGCCGCAGTGACCGCGCCGGACTGGCGGCAGTGTCTCGATAAAGGTCAGGCGCAGAAAGGAGGATTGCCCTGTCACAAGCGAGGCCGGAATCGTGATGCGGATGGGCGAACCGGCGTCGCTGGCGGGAACGGTATCCACCGGCGTGCCATTGGCCTCGACGGTCAGCGCCGCACCGGCACCAAGTGTACTCGCAGCCATGAAACGCAGGGTCAGGTCGCCCCCGATTGCCCCCTGAGTGACCGGCATGAACACGCTGGCTTGGAGGTGGTCACTCCTCAGGGTAATGCCCTGGGGAAATCCGAGATCCCGTATTGTGTTGGCATCTGCAATACCACAAACCAGATTGGGCATGAGGCCAACCATGGCCAGTATGGCACCGTAGAGGCATTTGGGCCGGATGGAGCGGGGAGACTGGGTTGGAGATTGTGTGCAGTTCACGCGCTCATCGCGTAATCTCAAACTGATCACAGATTATTCCCACAAGACAATATTTTAAGACCAAAACATTAGCTGTCTAATTTAATATCTTTTTTATCAAAATGAGTAAAGTCTGATCGAGAATGTTGACTCGAAATTTGAACGTTTCTGGCTTCAATCATGATTTCGCAGCTATCCGCCGGCCTCGTCGCGCTGAACCGCGGCGTACGCGCTCGCCCATCTTGAAGCTAAAAGGGTTCGGTGGCCGATCCACAACGCTGATGTTTGCGGCTTCGCGACGGTCCGCGACCAAAGAAACCGTTCGGAATATGTCGCCAGTGCGCCGGAACGGCTGCGCTGACAACCTTGATCTGGAACGCCTCCGATCCCATCGCATGCAGCGCTTTGTCTATTTGATAGTCGCGGCATCTTTGGCCGACTGACATGATAGTCAGCGCGCAGCATGAAAATATCAGGTTCCGGTAATACATTGCTAAGGAGACCCAGATAGAAGTTTTATTTAATAAAATAGACCAGTCAATAAAAATGGGAATTGTTTCGTGGTTATTGGGAAGCTACGTCAAATCTCTGACAAAAGCAGGATGGTTGATGCCATTGGGAACTCCTTCGGCATCATCGGTTTCAAACCTGACGGCACGATCATCGACGCCAACGACAGTTTTCTCCGTTTGATGGGCTACGGCGCCGCCGACATCATCGGGCGCCATCATCGTATTTTTGTAACCGTAACCGAGCGCGACAGCGCCGCCTACGGCGAGTTCTGGCAGCGCCTGCGCGGCGGCGCCTTCTGCTCCGGCGAGTTCCGCCGCATCGCCAAGTCCGGCGGCGATGTCTGGCTCCGCGCCTCCTACGTCCCCGTCCGCAACCGCGCCGGCAAGGTCGTCAAGGTGGTGAAGGTCGCCCTCGACATCACCGCCGAGAAACGGGCCGCCGCCGAAAACCAGAGCCTCCTCAACGCCATCGAGCGTTCCCAGGCCGTCATCAAGTTCGCGCTCGACGGCACGATCCTCGAAGCGAACGACAATTTCCTTCGCGTGATGGGTTACGAGCGCGACGAGATCGTGGGCCGCAAGCACAGCATGTTCGCTACACCAGCATACGCCGGCAGTCGCGAATACCAGGCCTTCTGGGAACGCCTGCGCCAGGGCGAATTCATCGCTGGTGATTTCGAGCGCGTGGGCAAGGGCGGCCGCCACGTCTGGCTCCAAGCCACCTACAACCCAGTCTACGACGCCCAGGGCAAGGTCACGAAAGTCGTCAAGTTCGCGGTCGACCTCACCGAGCGCATGGCCGAGGTCGGCCTCGTCGGCGATGCCCTCGAACGCGTCTCCGAAGGCGATCTCACCGCCTCCGTCGACCGCCAGCTGATGCCCTCGCTCGACAAGCTCCGCGTCGACTTCAACACCGCCGCAAGCCGCCTCGCCGAAAGCGTCAACGGCGTCCGCCAGAGCACCGACGAAATCAATCTCGGCGTCGCCGAAATCGCCGACGCCGCCGAAGATCTCGCCCGCCGCACCGAACAGCAGGCCTCCACCCTGGAGGAAACCTCCTCCGTGCTCGACAGCGTCACCACCGGTATCCGCGCCACCGCCGACAACGCCTCCAAGGCCGCCAGCGCCGTCGACGCCACCAACGAGGCCGCCCGCAAGTCCCACAGCATCGTCGGCGAGGCCGTGGTCGCCATGAACCGCATCGAAACCTCCGCCCGCGAAATCGACCAGATCATCGGCCTGATCGACGAAATGGCCTTCCAGACCAACCTCCTCGCCCTCAACGCCGGGGTCGAGGCCGCCCGCGCCGGCGATGCCGGCCGCGGCTTCGCCGTCGTCGCCTCCGAGGTCCGCGCCCTCGCGCACCGCTCCGCCGATGCCGCCAAGTCCATCAAGCAGCTCATCGCCCGCTCCTCCGAACAGGTCGGCAACGGCGTCCGCCTCGTCGGCGAAACCGGCACCGCGCTCGACACCATCCTCGGCCACGTCACCGACCTGCGCGGCCTCGTCGGCGAAATCGCCACCGCCGCCGCCGAACAGGCCGGCAGCCTCGCCGAAATCAACGCCGCCACCGGCCAGATGAACCAGGCCGTCCAGCAGAACGCCGCCATGGTCGAGCAGACCTCCGCCGCCACCCACTCCCTGCGCGAGGAAATCAGCCGCGTCTCCGGCTTCCGCACCGCCCACGCCGCACCGACAGCATCCGCCCCCATCGCCCCGGCCCGCACCCCGCCGCGCCGCGCGCGCCGCGTCGCCGAACCCGCCTGAACCGACAGGCCCGATCCCGCCCGGCCCCGGCCGGGCAGGATAGGGCAGCAGCGTGGCGCGGCGCAAAAACGGTTGCCCACCCCCCCGACCTTCATGGTCCTCACAAGTTTATCTCGACGCCCGTGCATGGGACGTCACATGGCGGAGAGGTCGACATGCCGTTTGGCGCCTACTTTCAAGATCCAGCTGCCGTCGCTGATTTGGAAGACTTCGATGGATAGTGGTTCAACGGCTGAACGCAGGGCGCTCCGCGCCGCTAGACATCTAACGATATCAATAGCTTCCAGTGCCCAGATTTATCGCATTTGGGACGCCACTCGCAATCGGTCCGAGGCTCGTACGCAGTATGAGTTTGGAAATCCTTTTCTGGTATCAATACTCGACGAACCTCTTCGTCGCTTCAAATCACATCCACAGATCGCGCTGGTCTCGTTCTGCAGGGCCGGCTCTCAGGCTCGGCGGAGCCTCAACTGCCGTGTGTTTGCAGGGATAGGCGATTCGCCTTCTCCAGATGGCCGATTGCACAGGACTCGTCTGTGTCTCAAGTCCGGCGATGCCGGATGATGGCCGTTTCACATCGTCTGCTTTGCCGTCGGTTCATCCAGCTTGGGAATTTTGGCTGTAGAGCACTTTCCGATCCTGCCGGATTGGATGAAGTTATCTATCATATTGATAAAAAATCATTTTTATCGAATTGGATGACTCCGTCTGACCGGATGATCCGCCAGAAGCTCCCGAACTGGTCCAATCCATCGGTTTCATAGTGGTGCTTGTTGCTGCCGTCGCCCGATGACCGATGGCGGCGGATCAAACCCTCCATCGCCACCAAAATGTCTAAAATTAAAAACAATCCATATTTGCGTCCAAGATGTCTTGAAATTTATGAAAATTTTGATTAAACGTTACCCGATACGTAACAGAAACATATATTTTAATAAAACATAAAGTTTTATAGACGCCTAATTCAGTTATCAAAATCACATAAACAACTGAATTATAAAAAAATCTCTTATTAAAATCTATATGAATGTTATTTAGGCATAATAATTGCAAAAAATTAAACGGTTGGGGTCGGGGGTCGGCAAAAATCGGCGGACTTCAGGCCGGGGAATTGGGACAAACTGGGGTGATAGACAGGTGATGCAGGGTATTTGGCGTTCAAAATCGTGCCTCGCGGATGGGGGGATGCTCCATACGCGGCCGATATCCTGGTCCTCGTCCTATCCTGCGGTCTTTTCTTATGATTCTGACGTTGGGCCGTGCTTGGCCCAACGAGTGTCCTGTCCCGCAGCCATTTCATTCGCCGGAACGCTCCGGCGGCAATCTCGATATTTTGCTGAAGGTTGAGGGAGATTACGCACATGCTCGGCTATCAAGCTCTGCCCGCCCTGCGCTATCGTGCTCACGTTTCGCTGGGTGACCGTGCCAAACGGGTGTCCGACATCATGGCCGCCACTCTTCTGCTTGTGTTGGCCTCACCGATTTTCGCACTCATCGCCTCTCTGGTCGCGCTGGATGGCGGACCAGTGTTTTTCGCTCATTGGCGTGTTGGTCGGAACGGCGTCCCGTTTCCCTGCTTCAAGTTCAGGACGATGATGATGGGCGCCGACCATTGTCTCGCGGAGTATCTCGAACTGCATCCCGAGGCGAAACACGAATGGCAGGGCGCCCACAAACTCATGCACGATCCGCGGATTACCGGCATTGGCCGCGTGCTTCGCGCGCTGAGCCTCGATGAATTGCCGCAGCTTTGGAACGTGCTCCGCGGCGAGATGAGTCTTGTTGGACCGCGCCCGGTGACTCAGGCTGAAATCAACGCCCATTATCGCGATGCCGCCGATACCTGTCTTTCGGTCAGGCCCGGGCTGACCGGCCCCTGGCAGGTCATGGGCCGCAACGCGCTGACGTATGAGGCGCGGGTCAGTCTTGATGTTGCTTACGTTCGGAGCCGGTCTTTTGTTCGTGACATCGTCATACTCTTCAAAACGTTCGGTGCAGTCGTCGAGGGTAGCGGACAGTGACGGCACTTCCTTCCCGCGGCGCCGGCATTTCGGTGCTGATGACGACCAGCGCTGGCGACAATTCGGTTTCCCTGCGCGATTCGCTCGCAAGCCTGTTCGGCCAGTCCTCGCCCCCCGAACAACTCGTGATCGTTGTGGACGGGCCTATTGACGACAATCAGGACCGTGTTCTTCGCGACTTTGCCGGGGATGGAAGAATTACGGATGTTCGTGTCATCCGTCTCGATCGCAATGTCGGCCGTGTCGGTGCGCTTAACGCGGGCATTCCGCATTGCTCCGGCGAATGGGTGATGCGGTTGGACAGCGACAATATCTGCCGGCCTGATCGCGTTGCACTTCAACGCCACTATCTTGAGGCTCATCCCGAGACAGATGTGCTGTCGGCCTGGTGCAGCGAGTTTGACGAGATTTCGGGGCGGCGTTTCCTCAAATCTTCGCCGGTCGATCACGACAATATTGCTGCCGTATTGCGGTGGCGGAACGTTTTGGTGCACCCGGCGACGGTGGTTCGCAGGTCACGGCTCCTCGAGGTGGATGGATACCGGGCCGAGTATAGCAGGATGGAGGATTATGACCTCTATGTCCGGCTTGTTCTGGCTGGCGCACATTTTCATGCCTTGCCCAAGGCCCTTCTTGACGTACGAAAAAACAAGGCGGCCTATACGCATCTCGGCGGTTTCGGCTACGTGCGTAGCGAGCTGAGGTTCCGTCTGTTCTGCTATCGTGCCGGTTTCCTGTCTCTGTCGCAATTTGCGTTCCTTGTGACGGCCATGATTGTGTTCCGAATGCTCGGCCACCGGCTGCGGGCGGCCCTCTATCCCCTGGTTCGCGTGCCCGCGCCGGATGTAAGTTAGGAATGATTTCGCGCGTGACGCGATTAATTCTATTATGAGTTGTATAATTCAAACAAGTCGACTATATCGGGTTTAATCTAATGTTAACCATATTAGGGTGGAATGGAATTCCACCCTTTTAATGGACGATCTAGCCGCCGATGGTTATGGTAGCATTAGAAACTTCAGGCGGTCGTGGGTTAGACCAAGAAGAAGAAAAGGCCGGCACCGATTCACCGGCGATCAATCTGGTGTAAATTGGGTCGGAAACAGATACCCCGTCCGGAAATCCAATTTTCTGGAGCGCCGTTTCGTATTGCTCAGGAAACATCGCCATCAGCCCAGTGGAGAAATTCAAATTAGGATACTGTCTAGGCTCTTCGATTTTTTTGAAACCCAACCGCCGATACATCGGCATGTGTTGGGTTCGGACCGCATTTATCATCAGGTCAGCATCAAAGTAGAGCCTCAAATACGCGACCATTCGGAAGGCTGCAATTATAAGCGTTCGATCATTTGCAAAGCTAGGGGCGCTGGCAAAGCGATTGATTTCGACGATGCGGCCGGAGCGGCCTGCACGCATCGCCGTCTCTCCAAGTGCCAAAATCTCTGCACCAAAAATATCCATGGAAGGAACTTTGTCGGCACTCGGCCAACGGCCGTCAAGATCAAGGAGAGTCACACGTATTGTGGCGGCCGGTCTGTAATCACGATATATGACGACTGTTCGGCTATTAGCTGCAGCGTCATAGCCGTCAGTAAATAGTTTGTCCCGATGAGCCTCAATATAGCCGTAAGAAAGATAACCATCATAACGTACCTTAGCAGCCTCTCGCATCAATTCTGGAGTTACTGCTATGCGTGCCGTCGTATCTTGGGTTTCCGGTATGGCGAGTATGGTTTCACGTCGTTGCAGTTCGCTGCTGGTGCAAATATAGCCATCCATTTTGGATCTCCTGGATCGAAGGGTATGGTTCATCAAAACCTGCAGATATTATATGATACAATTTTTCCAATTTTTAGTGTAAAAAACTTTACAACGTCTGACTGGGATACCAATTAAATGAGACGCTGGCGCCGTCTTTTTGTTCATTTGTTTATTTTTTTTAATTTTATCGAATCGTTGTTTTCTGCGCGCCTTTTGACAAGAATAGTGCCGGAATCCTTTCGGACGACTGTTCAAATTTCGCAAATTGACACACGCGCTCGTCTCAGCATGAAAATGGCTGTAATGGGCGAGATTGCGCTGATCGCTTTTACCTCCGGTTTTATTGGTAGCCCAGCCAATGAGCCGATTCTGGCTCTTGTGATTGCATTAAGTATTTTTTACACAACGTTGGTTTTCCTTGGTCAATTTTGGATTAGAAGTCGTCGGAAAATCGAGCTTCTTAAGTTTTTCTTTAGAATTTATGGTTTTCTTCAATTTTCGATAGGTGCAGGTTGGGGCGGTATAATCATTTCTACTCTACCGCACAGCAATGCTGTGCAAATGGCCCAGATTTACGCGATCTTGATTGGTCTGATTTCCACTGCTGTGTTTGCAGGGCCAATCACCTTCTCATTGCTGTTCTGGACACCGCTCGTCACGGGTTCAATGATAGCCCTTCTGCTGCCCGCATCGCATACGCAGATTGCGACGTTGGTTGGCATGGTTGCATACGACGTCGTCTCGTTCATTCTCATTATCGAATTGAGTCGGAAACTGGTCGAGCGAGAGGTGGGAGCTATACGCATCGCCCGGCTTAAGGAGGAGACCGAAATCCTTCTCCGCGATTTTCAGCAAGGTGCCAGCGACTGGCTGTTCGAGTTGGACGATAGCCTGACAATTGTGAATCCATCTGAGCGTTTTTGCGAGGTTGCGAGGCGTCGTTCCTCGGCAATGCAGGTCAACCTCCGTAATTTGCTTCTCGACGGTGATGGTTCGATCTTCCGGCATCGGGACGAAGCGATCGACAAACTCATGGCGCAATTGGAATCGCACCTGCCGTTTCGCGACATGATCGTATCGATCCCTTTCGATGGGGAATTACGCTGGTGGGATCTCTCCGCAAAGCCAATCTTCAAGGAGAGTGGTGAACTCGGCTGTTATCGGGGCGTCGGACGCGACATAACCGACCTGCATCGCTCTAGGGAGCGGGTCACTTATCTGGCCCGTCACGATCCGCTCACAACACTGTTCAATCGGGATATGTTCGCAGTTGCGCTCGCACAGGCGATCGACGAAGCCGAACAGATGCCGGCGGCTCTTTTATGTGTCGATCTCGACTACTTCAAGACGGTGAATGACAGCTTTGGCCACGCCGTGGGCGACAATCTTCTGCGCGCGGCGGCGGAACGTCTTTGCGGGTGCGTTCGCGGTCGGGATATGGTGTTTCGTCTCGGCGGTGATGAATTCGCCATCATCGTACCCGGTGTGCAGCGCCCGGAGGTTGCATCGATCGCAGCCCGTATCGTCGAGCATCTGGGTCAGCCGTTCCGGATCAGGAGTTTGACGATGACCGTTGGCGTGTCGGTCGGGATCGCCATGCTGCCGAACGACGCAAGAACCCCTGAAGGCATCCACCATTGTGCAGATCTCGCCCTCTACCAGGCCAAGGTGGAGGGGCGCGGCCGGTTCAATTTCTTCAACTCAGATACACAGGACGCCATTACCCGGCGGATCGCCATTCATGCCGATCTGAAAAATACTGCGATACGAAACCAGCTTTTCCTTGAATATCAGCCGATTGTGGATTTACGCACGGGGGCGCCTGTGGCGATGGAGGCGCTGGTACGTTGGCGCCATCCTGCAAGAGGCATCATCAGCCCTGGCGAATTCATCTCGATCGCCGAGGATAGCGGTCTCATCGGGATGATTGGCAAATACGTCATAGATATGGCGTGTCAGGCTGCGGCGCAGCTGACACAAGACCTTCAGGTGACGATCAACCTTTCGCCACGGCAACTGCGCGATGAAACCCTGCCCGACAAGATCGCCGAAGTGATGGAGCAGAATGGGCTAGGCCCAGGCCGAATTGCGTTTGAAATTACTGAAACATGCCTGCTCGATGTCAGCGGTCACAGCCTCGATCTGCTGGACCGCATTCGCGCCCTAGGCTGTGAAATCATACTTGATGATTTTGGAACCGGTTATTCATCCTTCCGGCCGATCCATGAATATAAATTCGATCGTATCAAGATTGCCCAGGCACTGCTGGAAGACGTATTCCTGCACACAAATGGCCGTGTGATCCTTGAGACTGTTATAAATATGGGGCAACGTATCGGTATCGACATGATTGCCGAAGGTATCGAGACTGAGAGTCAGGCCGGTTTGCTGCGTGATCTCGGCTGCCCCTATGGTCAGGGCTACTGGTTTTCCCGCCCGATTAGCGAGGTTTACCTGCTAGAAAATTACGGTGTATCCCCCACAGCGGTCGGTTGAGAGACGGCTCTCATAATGACAGCCAAGCCGCAGCTTAACCTGGCAGCAATTGAAATAATTGTATTTCATCGCCAATATCTCTCGTGCCAAGGTGGAGATCGTGGATATCCCAACATGACATGTTATTTTTAAATATGCGTTTTTTAATTAAAAATATTGATGATATTGGCTTTTTATTTTATAAAAACTTTGTCTTAAACACCTATTGTTTCGCTGAGGCTTGATGATGACTGAGCAAAATCATAAAATTGAAAAAATTTTTGATGAATGGAAAGTTGCGATAATCATCGCCTCCATTGGAAGGCGGAACGAAATAGAACAGTTGTTACCCCATCTTTTTTCACAAACCCTGCCGCCCTGGAAAGTCATACTATCGGTCGAAAAGAATGATGACATACCAGACGGTATACCTTCTGCAGTAGAAATCATAAAAGGTCCGCGTGGACTAACGGCACAGCGCAACCGAGGTCTTGAGTCCGTTATAAACAACTGTGATGTTATTGTATTTTATGATGATGATTTTATTCCGGCCAGAAATTCGATTGCTGAAATTGTAAAGATATTTGAAAAATATCCGGAAATTGTGGCGTCTACAGGACTTGTTTTGGCTGACGGCGTAAAAAAAGGTGGGATTGAGTATGATGTATCTGTCGACATCGTGAACAACCAGAGCATTTCAAATCCGCCTGAAAATATACGCGATATTGACTCCCTGTACGGCTGCAACATGGCATTGCGCGCCAAGGCAGTTGGTGCCATCCGCTTCGACGAGACCTTGCCACTTTATGGATGGCAGGAGGATGTCGATTTTGCCGGTCAATTGCTAGTCAAGGGCAGAATTGTGTCAGCGGATACGTTTCAAGGCGTTCATCGTGGTGTGAACAAAGGACGTACCCCAGGCGCAAAACTCGGTTATGCACAAGTCGTCAATCCGCTCTATCTATTCAAAAAGGGAACAATGCGGTGGAAAAAGGCCTTAATTTTAGTTCTAAAGAATATTATTGCCAATCATATGCGTCTTATATGGGAAGAGCCATTCATAGATCGCCGTGGTCGTGCCAAAGGTAATTGGATCGGCCTTTGGCATATTTTGACTGGAAGCTCCGATCCGCGAAGAATTAACCAGATTAAATAATGATGCTCCAGGTCGTGCATGTCTCGGCTCATTCGCATCGCCAGGCAAATTCTGGAACATGATCCGATCAGATGGGATCATCTGATCGGATAAAGATGCTCAGACAAACAACAAGACAGAGCACGATATCGGATCCAGATGGATCAGAGCTGGCTCTAAGACCAAAAACAACCCCTTTGGTCCAGGCTTGGGAACATCACGAACACCTCAATTCCCGCCGGTGGGATCGGGCTCGATATTGAACTCTTGAGCTGTTTGTCTGCTCTGGCGGGTGATCCACTTCAGGGAACGTCGCTCCCACATCCAATGCATTCCAACCCCGCCAAGGAGTGCCAGAACGCATTTCGCGATCGCCGAAGCATGAAATAGCTTGCCGACAAAGAAGCCCACATACACGTGACCAAGATAGATGAATAGCGACGCGCCAGACAGCGCGAGTATTATGCTTGAGCCAGCTTTGGGCAGTCGGATCCGCGGGATGTAAAGGATCAACAATACCGCGAGAAAAAGCGGAATCGCATTCAGCCAGCCATAGGTAGGGCCATCCAGCAGGGCAAAGACGAAAGTGGCGATCATGGCGCTGACCTTCTGTCCCTGGCTGCGCGCATTGGCGACGAGAATGCCGAGAACAAAGGTTGCAAAATTTCCGATTGGGGAGATCTGGGCGAGCGACAATTCTGGCGCGCCATGGGTTAGAAAATCGGGCTGTATCAGCACGGGCAGTCCGAATTTGACCACCATGCCAAGTCCAAGCAGCGCAAGCGTGAAGGGCTGCAGGGATTGGGCGGTCTTCCAGCGCGCAGGAGCCAGTTGGAGGAGGATATAGATGATGAGAAGATTCTGGATTAACGCATCGACGTACCAGAACAGGATTACATGCCGGAAAACAGGCATGTGGCGAGCGATCAACGCAGGGTAATTCACCAAGTCGGTGCCGAGCATGAACAAGCTTGGCGGGGGAGGGTGGCCTTGCCAGAAGCTGGCGATCGTGGCGATGAGGGTGAAGCCGATTGTCGGGAGCAGAATGTTCTTGATCGAGGTCAGGATTCGACGTGCTGCCCCTCCCGCGAAAATTTCCCGTAACTGCATCCGCCCGAAGAGATAGCCCGAAACCAGAAAAAGCGCCCCGGTTTCCCCATCTCCCAGCCGCGTCAGTCCAAAGTGATACGCGACGACGAGCACGATTGCCACGGCACGAATGGCCATGAAACTATCGACCGATGTCGACCAGCGCGAGGATGTCTTCCCTCTTGCCGACAGTTCCGCAATGCTCTTTTCCTGCCAATCGACAGGAAGTTCGCCCACGATTTCTTCTGCCGCCAGAAAAGCTTCGACATAAGAGAGGCTGTCTCCGCCAAGTTCGGCGAAGGTCGATGAAGCACTGACCTCCTCGGCGCCGAATATTTCCTGCCAGCGACGGCGCAGTGTTTCTGCCTTCGCCGAGCCTGCTGGACGTTGTGCGTTCGTCTCCGCAATGCCGGCCGTTCGCACGTGGTCGATCAAGGCTGCCCGATCGATCTTGCCGTTCGGGAGCGTGGGCAGTTTGGTTTCGAACAGCCAGATCTTGCGAGGCATCATATAGGAGGGAAGCGTTTGCGCGAGGCGCGAAGCGATCGTTTCCTGATCCAGCCGGATGGTATCGTCATGCGCGACGAACGCCTCGATGCTGGCACGGTCCCCGTCCCGGAACGGTAAGGCGACCGCCATCTGAACTCCAGGACAGGCTTGCAGGGCGCCGCTGATCTCCGAAAGCTCGACCCGGAAGCCGCGTATCTTTATCTGATCATCTCCACGGCCCATCATCAGCACGTTGCCGTCCTGGAGATAACGGCCCTGATCACCGGTGTAATAAATCGCCTCGCCTGTCAGCTCGTCGATGCCGCGGTCCTGCGGCTCGATCACCGCGCCATCGCGGACGTAACCGAGGCTGAGGAATCGTGACTGGATCGCGATCTCTCCCGGCTCCCGGTCGAAACGGGGCTGCCGATCCGGCCCGATGACAAGAACCTTGAACCCCTCAACGCCCCCCCCGATCGGCACGCTCGTCCAGCCTTCGTCGCGTTGAAACCGGTAGAAGCTTACGGCCTGGGGCGTCTCGCTGCACCCGTAGAAATTCACGTGCTCCGCATTGGGAGCGAATCGTGAGACGGATTCGAGCAGTTTTGGCGATAGCTGATCCCCGCCCCAGAACATCCTGCGCAACTTCGGCAGCGTGACCGCATTCGGCCCGCTTGCCAGTAATAGCTGCCCCATCGGCGGTGTGAGATGCGCCACGGTCACCAGGTTTTTCTCAAGCCAGGATCGCAGTCGGCCGGGTTCGGTGATTTCGCACTGGCGCGGTACCGCAAGCGTTGCGCCAATCGACAGCGGGGTGAAAATATCGCGCAGCACGGGGTCATGGGAGAGCCCGGAAAGCATGGAAAACGTGTCGCTGGCGGCAAGACCGAACTGCTTGGTGTGCCAGCCAATGAAATGCACGAGCGCCGCATGATTGCACGCGATGCCCTTGGGCGTTCCTGTGCTGCCCGACGTGAACAGCATATAGGCAATATCGGTATCCGGACGGATCGCTGGCTGCGCGATGGCTTCGGACTGGGCATCGGAGTGGCCGGACTCCGTTTGTGCCGCGAATATCTGCACGGACTGTTCCTCCGCCAGATCCTTGGCGAGAGCCCGGACTTCATCCCCCCCGGCCGGAATAATCAGCCGGGGACGGCACGTTGAGATAAAAGTCTCCAGCCTTTTTGCCGGATAACTCCAGTCCATGATCACAAATGCCACACCGGCCCGCAACGCGCCCAGTACCGTCCAGACCAGCTCGGGCCGCCGCTCGGCGAGAATGGCAACGCGATCTCCCGGGGCCATGCCTTGCCGGACAAGAGCTGCCGCCATCTCGCGCGATTTCTGCTCCAGCTCGGCATAGGTCCATGCGGCATCACCGCAAGTTACTGCGACATTACCCGGGAAAGCGGCTGCCGTTCGGATGAACGCGTCGTGGATCAGTTGATTATTCATGGGTTTTCTTTTCAAAACGATCCTGATTATGGGGCAAATAATTCTATAATATTTAATATTAATTACATGATAAAAACAGACACTATTCTGAATTCAAGATGGATCATACTATTAAGTCGTGAAATTTGTTTGTGTTTCAAAGCCGCCGTCGTTCCACTATTTGAGTCCTAATGCGTATGCTGGCCGTCGAATTAAGGGGAGTTAATATGAAATTTAGTTCGCGTGTTCAATAAAATAGATAATCTCTTGTAGGTTGTATAATTGATAATAATTATGACAGCGTAGCTCCTGCATCGCTGACAAGTTTATCGGGGCGATGAAGGCCGTGTTTGATGAATGGAAGCTCGGCCGGAAGGGTCATCGACCCGATGAACACAGATACAATACATTTCGGAAATGAATCTGCTCACACCGCCGGATGGCGCGAGCAGGCCGGCGAGCCGATCCGTCTGGATCGTATGGCGCTCTATCATATTGATAAAAAGAGCAACTTTATCCGATCAGATGATATCCATCTGATCGGATGATGCGCTAAGCAAGGGTCGCTGACGCTTTGCCAGGTACCATGGCGATCCAGGTCCGACGCCGAACAAAGATCCCTGACCTTGGCAAGGCAGTCTGGCCGAGCGCCAAACTGGGATCGGTGTGTCTCCGGGTTTTGAAACCGTTGATAACGATGGGCTTGCGCCATCGCTCCTTGACTGGCGCCAGCCACCGGAAAGCCTGGTGCGATTGCCTCCCGTGCCGAGGCATGCGCGGCCCGTGTTGTTCAGATCAATTCGCCGTAGATTTTTTCCATATCGCGACAGACGCGTTCGATCGTGAAGCGTTCCGCTCCGCGTTTCGACCGCGCGCGATATTCTGCGAGTTTGGATGGATCGTCGAGCAGGTTGCGCAGCGTTGAAGCCAGGAGCTCCGGTTGCTTCGGCGGGATGAGGATTCCGGCTTCGCCATGATCGAGCATCGCGGGAATGCCATCGACGTTGCTGGCGACGATGGCATTCCCGGCATGCCGGGCCTCGGCGATCACGAGTGGTCCTGGGTCAGCATGGGAAGCAAGCACGAAGATGTCGGCCGCGAAGAGATACTGGCGCGGATCGCTGCAGAAGCCGAGGAAATGAGCATGGTCGCCGATTCCGAGCGTTTCGGCCTGGGCCTTGTACTCTTGAAGCATCGGACCTTCGCCGGCGAGATACAGATGAGCGTCCGGGTTGGTTTTCCGTAGCAGGGCGAAAGCGTTGAGCAGGTCTGCGACGCCTTTCCGCGGATGCATGCCGCAGACGGTGAGGATAGCGGGGTGGGCAAGATCGGCCGGGGTGAACGCCGCAGGCAGCCGCGGCGAGCCGATGGAACCGTTCTGTACCTGCCGCAACTTGCGAACAGGAACATGAGATTTCCGCATGACTTCAAATCCGGTCTGGCCGACCGTCACAACCCGCGATGCACGCCCCATCAACCATGCGGAGCGGTCGAATTCATTATGCAATGTTGTTACGACCTTGTGGCCCAGAAGCCGGTAAGGTTGAACAAGAACACTTTGAGCGGCCATGTGCACATGCAGGATATCTGGCGCGAAGTCGCGTATTGCCCTGTTCAATTGCAAATTGGCCCGGAGAAACTTGCCAATCCCGCGATGTGGCTGCTCTACATGGTAAACCTTGACCCCGGCGGACTCCAGAAGGGGGATGAAATCGCCGGAGGCACAGGTATAGCCGACGTCATGCCCCATCGAATGTTGCGTGATCGCGAGATCAACCGAAACATTGACGTGACCGTTTGCCTTCCCGCAGTGATTCAACAGATGCATGATACGCATGAGGCGTTATCCGTTTTCGTGAGCGGTGTGTGCCGCGACGGGGCCCCGATGCCGGAATTGCGCCATCGCTGTATCGACGGCGGCCTGGATTCGGGTCCGGAACAGCGCGGCGGAAAAGCGCAGGGCATTCTCCCGGCAGACTGCCGGCAACATCGCCGCGCCGTGGGATTCGAAGCGGCGTACTGCGGAGACGATGGCGTCTTTCGTCTGGGTGCCGAACAGAACGCCTGTCGGCGCCGCGGAATGTTGCGGAAAAATATCTCTCGCCCCGCCCTCGGCGAAGGCAATCACCGGCGTGCCGCAGGCCTGGGCCTCGACCATCGTGATGCCAAAATCCTCCTCCGCGGCGAAGACCATCGCCTTGGCTGACTGCATCAGTGACACCAGTTCGGCATGTGAAACCGGAGGCCGCAAGGTTATGTTGGGCGCACCCGCTGCGGCCCGGCGCACCTGCGGTTCATTGGTTCCCGCGCCGACGATGGTGAGAGGGCAGTCGGGCAATTCGCGGAACGCTTCGGCAATTAGTTCGATCCGTTTGTAGGGCACGAATCGGGATGCCACCAGATAGCCGCTCCGCGGTCCATCGCCTGGAACAAATCGCTCCACGGCGACCGGCGGTGGAACGACCTCGGCGTCCCGGCGGTATGTCTTCTGTATGCGGCGGGCGATATAGCTGGAGTTGGCCAGAAAACAGTCGACGCCGTTAGCCGCCATCGCATCCCAGATCCTGATCCTGTGCAACAGCCAGCGCACGTAAAGGCTCTTGACGCCCTGGGTCAGCCCGCTCTCACGAAGATATTGAGACTGAAGGTCCCACGCATAGCGGATGGGCGAATGCATGTAACAGACGTGAACCTGTTTCGGACCCGTCAGTACCCCTTTCGCCACGGCGTGGTTGCTCGATATCACGAGGTCATAGCCGGTCAGATCAAACTGCTCGATCGCAAGCGGCATCAATTGCAGGTAGTTGCGGAAGTGTTTCCGGGCCAGAGGCAATTTCTGGATGAAGCTCGTTGTAACCGGGCGCCCGCCCAGGAAGAGGCGGTCATCATCCGCAAGGAAGTCGACGACCGCGAATATATCGGCCTGCGGATAGCATTTCAGCAATTCTTCAAGGACGCGCTCGGAGCCCGCGTAATGTTCCAGCCACTCGTGGACGATCGCGATCTTCATCGGCGCTCCAGAACCTCCATGGCGATGGATTCGAGGATTGACGCGGCTCCGGCCCAGGTGAGTTCGGCCGCTCGTGCTGCGCCGGCGGTGCGAAGGCCATTCTGCCGCGACGGCGTATCGAGTATCGACAAGACGCTTTCGGCGATCTGCTGCGGGTCGTTCGGATCGAAGTAGAGCGCGGCATCGGCGCAGGATTCCCGCAAGGCAGGGATATCCGCGCAGGCAACCGGGCAGCCACAGGCCAGGGCCTCGACGGGCGGCAATCCGAATCCTTCATAGCGGGACGGAAAGACGAAGCACCCGGCAGTTTCGTAGAGCGCCTTCAATGCGGCGTCGCTTACACGGCCGATATAGCGCGCGGGCTGCGGCAGCCTGCTCTCATTGGCCGCATTGAACGCGGCTCCGCCCATGCCGCCGGCAATCACCAGAGGCGTGCCGCGTGCGTGCAGTTGGCCGGCCAGATTTTCAAGCGCGGCAAGGTTCTTGTGCGCCGACAAGGTGCCGACACCGAGGACGAACTTGCCAGGGGCGAGTCCGTTTGCCGCCAGAATTCCCGCGTCGCTGGACATGAGCCGCATATGGTCGGTGCCCTCGGGCATGACGCGGATCAGCGACTCCGGCAGGGAGAGGTGTCGCGAGATCTCGCGTCTCGAAAACGCGGAGACTGTCACGATCGTCGTCCGCCGGCGGATCAGTGCTTTCTGGACGAATTTGTACCAGAGCCGGAACGGTCTCGAATAGGCTTCGGGCGTGCTGAATACCCCGGCGTCATGGATCACGACGATCTGCCGATCAGCCAGAAGCGGTCCGGTATTTCCAAGGTTGATGAGGAGCCGGCCCCGCGCATGCAGGGGCAACTCCAGCTGTTCCCAGACCTGCCCCTGTCGTCTCCCGATCTCGCGGGCGCCCGGCCAGGCAAGGCTTCCGCCCTGAGGCGTCAGCAACGATGCGCCGGCATTGCGCACCAGCAGCGCCCGCGTGATTTCGATTGCAAACCTTTGGACGCCGGAAAGCGATTGGGTAACGAACCGGCCATTGATCAGCGGGGCAGGGGTCATGCCGGTACGGGCTCGGAAAGTGAGCGATCCGTCGGTGCCGGCAGCCAAACCGTCTTGGTCTCGAACCGGGCGCGGGCGGTGGCTGCGACCAGCATGGCAAGGAGCAGGTAGAAATCCGGCGAGGAAATGGTCGGGCCGGACAGCAGGGCGGAGATCAGCGATGACAGAAGGGAAGCGGATGTGCCCCGGATGACGTACTGCAGGTCGGGTGCGCGGGTCATGCGCATGGCCTGGCGTGCCCGCAGCGTGAGCGCGAAGCCGAACCAGAGGAGGCCGGCCACGCCCCAGATGCCGATCGCCGCCAGCAGGCCGGGCAACAGGCTCGATGAGCGGTTGCTGCCCCAGCCGACGCCCAGCCCATAGGTCTTCATCATCTCCTGTAGGCTGTCGTAGTCCGCTTGAGATCTGGCGCGGTAGGATGCCGATTGAGTCTTGTCCAGCACTGAATTCAGGATGATCGTCGCTTCCTGTCCGGCCTCGGGCGTTGCCAGCGGGAGCGCCACAGCTGAAATCCCGCCTGCTACGCCGATGCCTGCGGCGGTCAGGACGACACGCCGTCGCATTTGCGGCGTTGCCCGAATTGCAACGCGCGCCAGCAGCAGGGCGGCCATCGCCGCCATTGTCACGTAGCCGGTCGTGGCCGTGCTGAGCAGAACCACGACGATGCCGCCCAGAAAGGTCGCGCGTGGCAGCCAGCGACGGTCACCGTTCATCACCGACCAGCCGGCGGCGCTCAGCGACGCGCACATATAAGCGGACAGCGACGACGGTTCGCTGAAAGGCCCGTTGAGACGGGTAAGGATGCCGATGGTCTGGTCGTCGAGCTGCGACCACCCGGGGTTGGAGAGGAAAAAACTGGACGGGAAGGGGATATGCAGGATCGTGCTGGCGAACTGCCACAGGGCGATCAGGATCACCAGCAGACCGCTTGCGAAATAGGCGTCAAGCAGCCGTGGCAATACCTTGCCGGGGCGGGTCAGATAGACGGCGGCCGTGGCGGCCAGCATCGCATTGGCGATGAGGTACATGTCCTGGGTGAAATTGCCGGCATTTGGTGCAAGCGGTGACCGAACGAAAAAGGCACTGACTTTCTGCGGCCACACCATCACCTGTCCCATGAACAGGCGCGGCATGATGACCGAACTGGCGACGGCGCCGATCGTGACGAGAATAAAAGGTAACATGATCGTGAACGCCTGACGTTCAGCGGGATAATGAATGTTATTAAAGAGATTAATTGCAAATAATGATACAAACATCGCTGTTGGCAGCAAGGCGGGTGTGACCCCGAGTCCGCCAATGACAATGATCGCGCTGGCAGAAAATATTGAAAAAACAATGACAAGAATGAGAAGATTCGCTGGGCGACGCCAAAACCACAGGCAGAACGGCAACAGCACGGCGCCGATCGCGGTGATCATCGATTGAATCACTCCCAGAATTGGTAGGCGAAAGCCTCTGTCCTTGTCCATGCTTGGACGCCGTCGCGATAATGCAAATTGTATGAGTTTACAAGATATTTACGTCGTTAAATCTTAATAGACAAATTTGCCCGGTTTTATCTTTAATAATCTAATTTTTGACGGTAAAACGTCAACATGTTACGAGCGGTTAAATTTTTTTCCATCCTTCTCGTTCGGGCGGGATCAGACGGTTTTTCAGGATTTTGGGGGCAAGGCGTGACGGCGCAGATTTCCAGATTACACCTTCCAGCATTATGGCATTGGACCAGACATAAAGCCGGCGCCCGCGGCAAGCTGATGTCAGGAACGAACCGGCCGGGCCTGCTGCCCACGGCCATTGCTCTGCTGCTGGGCGTGGGTGGACTTGCCGGCTGTGCCGCAAAGCCGCCGGTATCTCATACCGTGCCGGCCAGCGCCGTCGCCGCCACGATGCCGTCGCCGGTGGTTTCGGTGAAGCGGCAGAGCCTCCCGCCGGACGCGAAACTATCGCTGACTCCGTACCGGTTGGGGCCCAATGACGTCATCGCCGTTTCCGTCTATCTGCACCCCGAGTTGTCCACACCCCAATATGGCGTGACATCGGGTCCCGCTGGTGCCTTCATCACCAGCGATGGCACGGTGGGGCTGCCATTGATCGGTACCGTCAAGCTGGCCGGACTGACAGTCAGCCAGGCCCAGGCCAAGCTTCAGGCGGCATATTCAAACTACGTCAATAACGCGAATGTCTCGGTGCAATTGGTGACGCCGCATAGTCTGCGGTATTACCTGCTCGGCGATTTCTCGAGCCCCGGGATCAAATATCCGGGGCGTGAGCTGACACTTCTGGAGGCTCTATCCCTGGGCGGCAGCCTGAATGTCGCCAATGCCGATCTCTATCAGGCCTATGTCGCGCTCGGGGCACGAAAGGAACCGGTGGATCTTCGCGCACTGCTGCTCGACGGCAATCTGTCGCAGAACATCGTGCTGCCGCCGGGTGCGACGATCGTCATTCCGCCTGCATCTGAAGAAAAGGCGTTCGTGTTCGGCGCCGTGGGCAAGCCGGGCGCCATCGGCTTCCAGGGTGGCTCGCTGTCTCTGCTGCAAGCCATGAGCGAAGCCGGCATGACCCTGTCGAATTACACCGATGCCGAGCTCTCGCAGATCCGGATCATCCGCTCGCATGGCGCATCCGCCGATTTCATCGTCGTGAATGCCCGAAAGATCATGGATGGGCGGGCAATGCCCTTTGCGCTGGAACCCGGCGATATCGTTTTCGTGCCGCCAACCGGCATCGCGACATGGAACGATGTTCTGAACAAGTTGCTCCCCTCGCTGAATACGATCTCCGGCGTGCTCAATCCGTTTGTCTCCATCAAATACCTCTCGAAGTGACCATGAAGCAGAAAATGGCGACACAACTCCCCGCGATCGGCTTCCATGCGCAGCATGAACCGCATGATATCGTCGATTTCGGGCTGTTTCTGCGCACGCTACGCCAGCAAGCACGGACGATCCTGCTGTTCACCGGCATCGCGGCGGCAGCCGCTCTGCTGCATGTTCTGCTGGCAGTGCCGCAATTCACGGCATCCGGCGCGCTCTATCTTGGCGAAACCCAGCAGGGTTCGGGTAGTGGTGGCGGCTCCAGCAATGCGGTCAACCTGTCTGCCTATGCCCAGCAGAGCGACGTGGAAACGCAGATAGAGCTGTTGACCACCGGCACCCTGATCCAGCGTGCCGTGCTGGAAACCGGGCTGAATGCGACGATCCATCCTGCCGGTGCTCCGGCTCTCAGATACTGGCGCTGGAAATGGCTCGACCATGGTTCGACCAAGGCGTTTCTCCCGGCAGCGGATGCGCTGCGGGTTGTGGATGCAACGCTTGTCGGGAAGTTTCGTCTCGTCACTGGTGCTGGAAATACCTATAAACTCTACAAGGCTGGAGGAATTTTCGGTCGCGAGAAGCCAGTTCTCAGCGGCACCATTGGCACTGTGGCGCACACCGCAGCTGGCGCCTTGCTGGTGCGCTTCGCCCGCCCCGGAAAGTCCGGTGGCTCCGCCGCAACCTTGCCGGGCGCCGCGGTGCCGAGCGCTGCTTTGGCAAAGATCAGTCCAGGCCGGATTTTCGACCTGAGCGTCGTGGCGCCTGATGCGCTGGCCAATGGTCTGGCCGGAGGCCAGCTGCGCGTGACGGCCGGAGGATCGCCAACGCGGCCGACCAAGCTTGCGAGGATCTCACTGCGCTGGTCCGATCCATTTCTGGCCCAGATCTTCGTGAACCATCTGATGCACGACTACATCGCGACCCAGCTCCAATGGAAGGCGGAGGCTGCTTCGGTGACTGAAACCTTCGTCACCGGCCAGCTCGCGAATGTCGCCCGCAGACTGGCGCGCGCTGACCAGGAATTGTCAGCCTACCAGGCCAAGACCGGCATCATCGATCCGCAGCAGGCCGCCCAGGCCGCGGTCGAGCAGATGAGCCAGCTGGAGCAGCGCCGTGGCCAGCAATTGCTTCAACTTCAGGCCCTGCGCCAGCTGCACGGCGCGATGATGGGTCGCCGGTCGCGCGTGAACCCTTATCTCACCAGCGAAACCAATGATCCCGTTCTCACCTCGCTGACCACCTCGCTTTCCGAAGCCGAGGTGAAGCTGAGCCAGTTGCGCGCCGAGTTCACCGACCGTGCCCAGAACGTGCAGATCCAGCAGGCGCAGGTCAATCAGCTCCGCGCCTCGATCCGCGAGCTTATCGACAATGACCTGGCCTCCGCATCCCAAAGTCTGGCAAGCATCGAAAGGCTGATCGCAAGCGACAGGACCAAGCTGAAGAACCAGCCGGCTGAGTCGCTCAAGGTCCGGGCATTGACCAGGAAGTCGAAGCAACTGGCTCAGCTTTACGAGGTGCTGACCCAGAAGGCCGAACAGGCGCAGATATCGAAGGCTGCGACCATCATCGATACGCGCGTCGTCACCTCATCGCGCCTGCCTTTGCGGGCAACCTCACCGCGTGCGGCGATTACCGTGGTCGCTGGTGCGATGGTGGGTTTCTTTGCGGGCCTGGCGCTGGTGTTCGGCCGGCGGGCCTTCTCTGGCCGATATGAGAGCGAAGAGCAGATTCGTCGCGCGGTGCGATTGCCAGTCTACGGCGCCGTGCCCCAGCAGGTGCAACGGCTCATCGGTGCGAATGCATTCGGGCCTGACAATTTCAATCCGTTCTCCGAGGCGTTTCAGCTCATAAAGCGCAATATCTACCGAAACACGAACGGATCACATGCTTCCGCGATCCTCCTGATTTCCGCGAGCAAGCAAGACGGCAAGACGACGATCGCGGCCAATCTGTGCCGGACCTTGGCCGAGGATGGCAAGCGCGTGGTTCTGCTCGATTGCGACTTCTATCTGAGCCGGCTTAACCTGCTGGTCGATTTCGAAGGGTTGCCCGGGCTGACCGACTGGCTGCAGACAGGTTCACGGCCGAAACTGCAGCGCTGGCCGGATGGGAAATTCTGGGTTCTGCCCTCCGGCGGTGCCGCGCCCGAGCGCGGAGCCCGCCTTGACGAGGCTGCCTTGCGCGGGATCATCGAAACTCTCGGCGAGGAGTTCGACTACATCATCCTCGACAGTCCTCCCTTGCCGATCGTCTCCGATGGCTTGGTACTGGGCAGCGTGTCCGACCTGATCCTGTCGGTCGTGGGCGTATCCAATACAATGCGCCGGGCGTTCGATCTGCATAACGAACTGATCGAGACCCTGGACAAGCCGCACGGGCTTATCATCAACGGTGCAGATGCCATGACCTATGGCGGTGAGGATGCCTATTTCCTCGGCGCGGCAAGGCGCGGGCCGAAATTCACCGGCTGGTTTCGGATTTGAGGCGGAGCCTGGGAGGAGGGAGCGCCAGGTTATGGGAAATTACATCCACCGTATCGTCGATGCCACGCTCGCCAGCGAATTCGTGCCGGTATCGATACGAATGCCGCTCATGCGCAGGCTTGGCTACAATGTCGACCGGACTGCCTGCATCTGGGCACGGGCCAGTTTCCGTTCCCGGACGGTAAAGATCGGCCCTCAGGTCTTTATCAATGTCGGATTTTTCTACGACGGCTTTTTGCCGCTGGAAATCGGCGCCAATGTTCGGATCGGCCAGTTTGTCCGGATCATTACCGGTTCGCATCAGATCGGCCCGCCAACCCAACGCTGTCTCGTTGACGCGGTCGGCGGGCCGGTGGTGATCGGCCGCGGCTGCTGGATCGGCAGCGGTGTCACGATCCTGCCAGGCGTGACGATCGGCGACGGGTGCGTCATTGCCGCCGGGTCGCTGGTTACGAAATCGACCGAGCCGAATGGCTTGTATGCCGGGATTCCAGCGCGTCTTGTGCGGGCGCTCGCCGATGATGCCTCCACTGGCGCCGCAGACGATCCTCTTCTCGTATGCTAGGTCACAAGACAGCGTTGAGCGGTTCGCTCATGGTGTTCGGACGGCTGGTCAGCCGGGTGATCGACCTGTTCACCATGTTGATCCTCGCCCGCCTGCTCTCGCCGGCCGATTTCGGCCTGGTCGCGATTGCGATGACCTTGGTGACCATCCTGGAAGCCGCGCTAGAAATGCCGCTGAGCCAGGCGCTGGTCCAACTGCCGGAAATCAGTCCACATCACCTGCATACCGCATTCACCCTCAGCCTGCTCCGCGGTGCGACGCTGTGTCTCCTGGTCAGCGGTATCGCGATCCCGTTCGCGCACTGGTATGGCCACCCCGAGCTGATACCGCTGATCCAGGCCCTCAGCCTCGCCCCGGCAGCCCGCGGCATGCAGACGCCGCGGCTTGCCGAATATGCCAAGGCGCTGAATTTCGTCTACGAGTTCTGGTTCGAACTGGCGGGGAAAGTTACCGCCTTCGCAACTGCCGCGATCCTTGCCTTCACAACGCATTCATTCTGGTCGATCGGGCTTTGCACCATCGCCGGGCCGGTGGTGAATACCCTGCTCGGCTACGTCGTCCTCCCCTATAGGCCACGACTCTCGCTGCGCGATTGGCGCCTGTTCAGCGGGTTTCTGGGCTGGGTCAGCGTTTCGCAAATCCTGATGTCGTTCAACATCCAGTCAGAGCAGCTTCTTCTCGGCAAGCTCATGCCGGCATCTCGTCTCGGCCTGTTCAGCACGGCGAATAATCTCAGCAATATCCCGTTGGCCGCTCTGTTTTCGCCGATCCTCCGACCATTGCTGTCGGCTTTCACCGTTGTTCGCGATGATCTGGCGCGGTTGCGCGAGAGTTATCAGCTTGCGGCAAGTGCGGTGATTGCGATCGGTCTGCCGCTTCTGATTGGCCAGGCCGCGGTCGCGGGGCCACTGGTTCAGGTGCTGCTGGGGCCGAAATGGGTCAGTGCCATCTCGATGACGCGTTGGCTCTCCATCAGCCTGATCCCCTACATGTTTGGCATCCTGCTCTCGCCGCTTGGCATGTCGCTCGGCCGCACCCGTGAAATCGCATCCCGGAATACCGTTCAGGTGCTAGTCAAACTGCCCCTTCTGGTTGGGGGGGCGCTCTATTGGGGATTTGCCGGTGTGATCGCCGCCCGTCTGATATCTGAAACTGTCACGGCCATCTTTTGCATGGCCAGCATTCGCCAACTTTGCGGCATTTCCATCCGGGACCAACTCCGGGTCAGCCAGCGCAGCATTGTCGCCAGCCTGGTGATGCTGGCTGCGGTCGTGGGTCTGGACTCCCTTCTGCATTTGCCGGGAGGAATGATGGGGCAACTCACCCGTCTTGCGTTGCTGGTCATGAGCGGAATGGCGGTTTATGCGGGCAGCCTCATGGCCATCTGGCATCTCCTGGGACGCCCAAGCGGTATCGAACAGTCAGCCCTGCGCTTTGTCAGCGATATTGTCGGCCGGCGCCGCCGGACCGTGCCGAATCGCCAGCCGGTGTGACTGATGGCGAGGCATTCCGACATCTGCTCAACCGCCGGTTGGCCAGCGCATCCCGGATCACCGCTGAATGCCAGCGTACGTGATGATCGTTGTGGTAGAGTGTGGTCATGACGGCTGATTGCTGCATTTCATACACGACCGACCCGGGATACCTTTTCCCGAGTTTCGTGAGTGCCTTGCAGGCACGGCGGAATGCGCCAGCAGACCTTGCGGATGTTGCCATTTTCAGCGTGAAGGGTATCGCCGAGTGCGACCGGGTCTTTCGTCGCGCCTGCGAGGCCGAGGGCATTCTCTTCTTTTCCGTTCCGGAAACCGCCATCGAGCGTGTCGGAGCAATGCTTGCCCGGCTGTTTCTGGATCGTATCGCACCGCCGCAATACGGACATCTGCTCTATATCGATGGCGATACACAGATCACGGGATCGTTGGAACCGCTTCTGCGTACCGAGGTTCCTGTCGGGCAATTTTGCGCCGCCAACGATCCGATGACGTTTTCTCTCGATGGGGGCAGAGGACACGACCGGAGCCTGGTGAGTTATTTCGCCTCGATCGGATTGGAGAACAACCGCCAGCGCAACTATTTCAACAGCGGGGTATTACGGATCAACCGCGATGGGTGGGACCGGATCGGCTGGGAATCCTGGAAACTGTTTCAGAACCTGAAAGGCAAGACACGATATCCGGATCAGGATGCCCTCAATCTTGTGGCAATGGATCGACGCATACCGATGTCCCTGAGCTGGAATTTCCCGATTTTTCTGCGCAACGCGAGACTTGAGCAGGCGATCGATCCCCGCGTTGTCCATTATATGGGCAGCCCGAAGCCCTGGCATGGCGCTTTTCTTCCGTGGGGGGGGCCAGAATACCTCCCCTATGTCGAGGCCGTTTCGCGATATCCCGATCTGGAGCAGTTTCTTACGCGAATGCCGTTCTACAGGCGTTGCCGCTATATCCTGCAACAGCATTACAAGCGAATTCACGAGGCCTCGGCATGGGGAAGAGGGGCCCGCCATCGTGAGATCCTCAATTATGAAAGCCGTGTCGGTCGCGATGCTGTGCTGGCGGGCTGATCCCGCGCAATCGCGAGGTCAAAGCATCATCCGATCCGATGGAGTCACCTGATCGGATGATGCTCTTGCCTATCAACATGACAGGTCGCGGCATCCAATCCGAAAGGATCGGAACGTGTTCTAACCTGGCTTTCCCATGATGGCAGCCTGTGCCAGACCCGGGATCATTCCCACTCGATCGTGCCGGGCGGTTTGCTGGTGATATCGTAGGTTACACGGTTGATGCCGCGGACCTCGTTTACGATCCGACCTGCAACGCGGGTGAGGAAGCTCATGTCAAATGGATAGACATCCGCCGTCATGCCATCGGTGCTGGTGACGGCGCGCAAGGCGCAGGCGAAGTCGTAGGTGCGACCGTCGCCCATCACGCCGACGCTGCGTACCGGCAGCAGGGCCACGAAAGCCTGCCAGATCGCGTCATACAGCCCAGCGTTGCGAATCTCCTCAAGGTAGATCGCGTCGGCCTTCTGCAGGATGCGGACCTTCTCGCGGTCGACCGGGCCGGGAATGCGGATCGCAAGGCCAGGGCCGGGGAAGGGATGGCGGCCGACGATGGTCTCGGGCAGGCCGAGTTCACGGCCGAGGTCGCGGACTTCATCCTTGAACAATTCGCGCAGCGGTTCGACCAGCTTCATCCGCATCCGGTCCGGCAGGCCGCCGACATTGTGATGCGACTTGATGACGGCGCTGGGCCCGCCGCGCGCGGAGACGCTTTCGATCACGTCCGGATACAGCGTGCCCTGGGCGAGGAAATCGGCGCCGCCGAGCTTCTGCGCCTCTTCCTCGAACACCTCGATGAACAGGCGGCCGATCGTCTTGCGCTTCACCTCCGGATCGGTGACGCCTTCAAGGGCGGCGAAGAACAGGTCCGACGCGTCGCGATGCACGAGGCGGATGTTGAAGCGGTCGCGGAAGACGCGCACGACCTCGTCGGCCTCGCCGGCGCGGAGCAGGCCGTGATCAACGAAAATGCACACAAGCTGGTCGCCGATCGCCTCGTGGATCAGCGCGGCCGCGACCGAGGAATCGACGCCGCCTGACAGGCCGCAGATCACCCGCCCGGTTCCGACCTGCACGCGAATCGCATCGCGCGCCGTCTCGCGGAAATTCGCCATCGTCCAGCCGCCCGCAAGGCCGCAGACCTTGTGTGCAAAATTCGCGAGCAGGCGGGCGCCGTCTGGCGTGTGGACGACTTCGGGGTGGAACTGCACGCCATAAATTCGGCGCGTATCGTCGGCGATGGCAGCGAAGGGCGCGCCTTCGCTCACCGCAACGGCCCGGAAGCCCGGGGGCAGCGCCGTCACCCTGTCGCCATGGCTCATCCAGACCTGAGCGCGCTGGCCCTTGGTCCAGACGCCCTCGAACAGAGCGCAGTCCTCGGTGACGTCGATGAAGGCCCGGCCGAATTCCCGGTGGTCTGAGCCTTCCACCGCGCCGCCCAGCGCATCGCAGATCGCCTGCTCGCCGTAGCAGATGCCGAGCACCGGCACGCCGGCGCCGAACACGCCGGCCGGAGGTTTCGGTGCCACCGCCTCGATCACGCTCGCCGGCCCGCCGGAGAGGATGATGCCCTTCGGCGCGAAGGCCGCCATACGCGACGGGTCGGCGTCGAAGGGCCAGATTTCGCAATAGACGCCGGTTTCGCGCAGGCGGCGCGCGATCAGCTGCGTTACCTGGCTGCCGAAATCGAGAATGAGGATGCGGTCTGCGGAGGGTGCGTCGGACATCTCGCCTCAACAGCACGCAACGCGGCCGGGTTCAATCCCTCCGGGCCGCGCCGCGTTCACGGCAGCCGCTCGTCAGACGACGTGTTCGGCGAAGAAGGCGAGGCTGCGATGCTCGGCGATCTCGTTGGCGCGGGGGTTGAAGCTCGGGCGATCGTGGCAGCCAAAGCCGTGCTCGGCGCCTGGATAGACGAAAATCCCGATCTCGGGCTGCGCCTTGCGGATCGCTTCCACATCGGTCAGCGGAATGCCCTTGTCCTCGGCGCCGAAATGCAGCTGCACCGGGCAGCCGGGCCTCTCAGTCCGCGTGGCTGCGATGCCGCCGCCATACCAGCCGATCGCCGCCTTGAAGCTCTTGCTCCGTGTGGCGCCCCACCAGGCGATGGTGCCGCCCCAGCAATAGCCGATGATCCCGGTGGGCCGCGGCGACAGGGCGGCGGCCGAGGCCTCGATGTCGCGCATCACGGCCTCCTCCGTGATTTCTGCACGCAGGGCGAGCCCCTTGTCGCGCCCCACGGCGTCGTAGCCGAGTTCGACGCCGCGCTCGACCCGGTCGAACAGCGCCGGTGTGATCACCCGGTAGCCGAACGAGGCCAGGTGGTCCGAGATCTGCCGCATATGCGAATTCACGCCGAAGATTTCCTGCACGATCACGATGCCTCGCGGCGCGGCGGTGTCGCCGGCAGCATAGGCCTTGAATTTGTGCCCACAGGAGGCGGTCAGGTTGATCATTTCACCCATTGTCATGCTCCGTCCGTGTTGGCGAATTGCGCAAAATCCTGCGCGAGACGCTCATAGATTGGCCGTTTGAACGGCACCGCCAGCGCGGGAATGGCCCCAAGTTCGATCCAGCGCCATTCGTCGAATTCGGGATGCTGATGGGTATCGAGGCGGATCATCTCGTCGCTGCCGACAAAACGCAGCGCGAACCACCATTGTTTCTGGCCACGATGCCGAGCGCCAAATTTCGCCACCACTTCGGGCGGGAAGTCATAGGTGAGCCAGTCCCCGATCTCGCCGATCACCTCGACCGCATTGGTGCCGATTTCCTCGTCCAGCTCCCGCAGCACCGCGGTCGCCGGATCCTCGTCGTCGTCAATGCCGCCCTGGGGCAGCTGCCACTGATAGGCGGCATCGCGGCCAAGGTCGGCCCGGCGGGCAACCAGCACCAGACCGGCGCGGTTGAACACCGCGGCGCCGACATTGTGCCGGTAGGGCAGGGTGGTCGTCTCCGTCATTTCGCGTTCCGTGGCGCGATCAGTGCGCTTACCGGCACGAGAACCAGCCCCTGCGCCTTCAGGCCGGCGCACCATTTCGCCAGCACATCGATGTCACCTTCCGTGGGCGATGAAATGACGCCAAGAGCGCTGCCCTGAACCACGGCGACGCCCGCCAGCTGGTTCAGGGACTGCAACTGGTCGACCCCGCTCGTCTCGGGATCAATGACCACGTCCGCCCGACGGCCAGGTATGCCGGGCGGGAGCTTCACCCCCCTCGACGCAGTCACCATGAACAGGCCGGCGGGTTGCAGATGCTTGCCGAGCCACTGGCTGTTCATTGCTTGCGAGAGAAATGTCTCGTCGGTCGCCATTCCGATTTCGTCGGTAACGCCGGCGTAGCCCGCCACACGGGAAAGCGCCCAGTCAAGCCGCTTCTGATTGACCGAATCCAGCTCACTGCCGTGCAGTGCCTCATCGCCTTCGGTCACCGTGGGCTCCCGGCTGGTCTCCATCGGCAGCCCCAGCAGGGTCTCGTGCCCGGCCTTGCGGGCAGCAATTGCGACCTGTTGCAGATGAGGGCCATAGGGCGTGAGCGCCAGTGAAACCGAGGGCGGTAGCGATGTTACGGCATCGAGGCTGGGCGTGAGCGCCTCGCCGATGCCGCCGACAAGAATGGCCACGCGATGGAGGCCATCAGCAATGTGTGCCGGGGCGGCGTAATACGTCATCGGACTGGTCTTGCCGGATTGCTGCGGGATCATCCATGCCGGATTGGCTGGGGATCCCACCAGCAATTTCGGGTCCGGCGGCGGAATGGCGCCATGATAGAGGTGACGCAGAAGCGTTGTCCGAGGCGGCTTTGCCGGCAGCGGCGATCCCAGCACGGCCAGGGTCGCGCCGCCGATAACGGTCGCGAGGCCAACGCCCGCCCAGAAACGCCCGACCGAGCGCGCGATGCGGATCGCGCGCATGAGTTAGTGCGTCGCGCCGCTCTTCGGCGCCGCCATGGCGCGGACGAGCTTGAGAGCCATCTGCAACTGGTAGTCGGTTCCCGGCTTCTTTGGCTCAAGCTTCGGCCAGCCAACGGGTGGCCGCGCTGCGATCGTCTTCGCAGCGGCCGGCAGCACCAGCTTCGGCGGCAGGATCGGCGCCTTCATACCGGAGGGGTTGCGGAAGGCGTGCGGCATGTTCGATTCGCGGATCTTCGGGAAATGATCCTTCGGGTTGTTGGTTTCATGCACGACCAGATCGGGCTCGACACCGTAATCCTGGAGCGACTTGCCGGAGGGTGTGTAATAGAGCGCGGTGGTCATTCGCAGCGCGCCGTGGCCGGGAATGGTGAAGATGGTCTGCACCGAGCCCTTGCCGAAGGTGCGGGTGCCCATCACCACCGCGCGGCGGTTCTGTTGCAGTGCCGCGCTGACGATTTCGGCGGCCGAGGCGGTGCCCGAATTCACCAGGATGACAATCGGCTTGCCGTCAGTGATGTCGCCTTCATGCGCGTACCAGACCTGGTCGTCGGACTGGTGCCGGCCATGAGTGGAGACGATCTCGCCGGTATTGAGGAAATCATCGGCCACCGCGATGCCCTGGTCGAGCAGGCCGCCCGGATTGTTGCGCAGGTCGAGGATGTAGGCGCCCACCTTGCCGTGGCTTTCGGCCTTCAGCTTCGCCACCCCGCGGCGGATATCTCGATTCGCGTTCTCGGAGAAGCTCGCGAGGCGCATGTATCCAACATTGCCATAGAGTGCGGTCTTGACCGCATGGACATGGATGATCGCCCTGGTGAGGGTGACATGGATGGGCTTGTCGACGCCGGCGCGCTTGATCGTGAGTTTGATCTTGCTGCCGGCCGGGCCACGCATCTGGTTGACCGCCTTGTCCAGCGTCATGCCGATCATCGGCTTGCCGTCGATCGCGACAATCAGGTCACCGGGCTTGATCCCGGCCTTGGCCGCCGGCGTACCGTCGATCGGGCTGATGACCTTGATGAAGCCGCCCGCCTCGGAAACCTCGATCCCGAGGCCGCCAAACTGGCCGGACGTCTCCGCGGTCATGTCCTTGTATTGCTGGGCGTTCATGTAGGCGCTGTGCGGATCGAGCCCGGTCAGCATGCCGTTCATCGCGTCGTAGACCAGTTTTTTCGAGGATTCAGGCACGACATAGTCGGCCTTGATGCGCTGGAAAATGTTTTCGAACAGGCCGAGCTGACGATAGGTTTCGTCGTTCTGCGGTGTGCCGGCGACAGCGCCGTGGATTACAGGTTCCACCATTCCAACACCGACCCCCACCGCGAAGGTCGTCATGATCAACAGGGAAATCCTCAGCTTCATCTACGCCATCCTCATCAGATACGCCACCATTAATGCGGCTGGCCCGGAAGTCCAGAGCCCGACGTTGCGGGAGATGGGCGGGTCAGCGGTTCGCTGTCCCGGCACCGAGGCGCGCCGCCGGATCGACCGCCTTTCCGTCGTGCCGCAACTCGACATAAAGGCGCGGCTGATTTCCGGGATTGTGCGTGTCGAATGCCGGCATGCGCCCGACCGGCTGGCCGGGCTGAACATGCTGGCCCACCGATACATCGAACCTCTGGAACCCCGCCATCACGAAATCGTAGCCACCGCCGCAGTCGATGATCATCAGCTTGCCGTAGCTGGCAAAGGGGCGGGCGAACACCACCCCGCCACCGCAAGGCGCGCTGACCACGGCGCCGGGCGAAGCGGCAAACGTATCGCCGGTCGCAGGGCCGGTCGCCGTGGTGCTGGCAAACGCCCGGATCAGCCGGCCAGCGACAGGCGCGCCGGCAAGGATTTTCGGCGCTGCGGGAGGAGATATCCGCGCAGCAGCTTCCCGCGCCGCTGCCGCGCGCGCTGCCGCTGCGCGGGCCCGCTCAAGGCGATTGATCACCCCGACGAGGTCATGCGCCTGGCTTGCGGCGCTGGCGGCCTGCCGGGCTTCGGCGTAGCGGCGGCGTTCGGCGAGGCTTTCGGCTGCCGCGGTGGCGGCGATGGCCGCCTGCAACGCCGCATCTCCGGCTTTCTGTTGAGCAACGGCCGCAATCATCCTGGCTTTTTGCACGCGAAGTTGCAGGGACAATACCGCGTAGCGCTGCTGTGCCGCGAGCAATTCCCGCGCCCTGGCAGCGATCTGGCGGGTGATGCCCTGCATCGCCAGGGCGCCCTCGGCAGCCTTGCCGGGCGCCGAGCCGGCGGCAATGAGGGTTGCCGCCGGTCGCCGCGCGAGCCTGATGATGATTGGCAGCAACGGCGCGATGGCTGCGGAGGATGCTTCGATATCCGCCCGTGCCGCCTCGGTTTTGGTGCCGAGGTCAGCCAACTGGCTCACGATCTGGGCGGTTTTGTCTTCCGCTGCCCGCAAGGCAGCATTCGCGGCGATCTCGCGGGCCAGCAGCGTCTGCCGCCGTGACGCCGCCGCGGCCTCCGCCCTTGCCGCCGCCGCCGCCGCCGCGCGATGGCGTTGCGCCGCCGCGTTCGCCTGATCGAGCCGGTTGCGTGCCGTGCCGAGCTGGTCGGCCCGCGCCGCGCCTGCGGCGAGTGCTGCAACCAGCAGCGCGGCGGTCGGGATGAGGCGGCGGGCGGCCTGTGGCATCAGGCGCCGATCAGGCTCCGGCCGGTCATTGCTTCCGGTTGGGGAATCCCGAGCAGGCAGAGAAGTGTGGGGGCGAGGTCGGCGAGCCGGCCGTCACGCAGTTTCGCTTCCCCAGGCCCGCCGGTCAGCAGCACCGGCACGCGGTTGAGCGTGTGGGCGGTGTGCGGGCCGCCGGTCTCCGGATCCCGCATCAGCTCGCAATTCCCGTGATCGGCGGTGACGATCATCGCTCCGCCCTGGGCGCGGATCGCCGCATCGATCCGGCCGAGCCCGGCATCGACCGTCTCTACCGCCTTGATCGCGGCGGGGAGCGAGCCGGTATGGCCGACCATGTCGGGGTTGGCGAAGTTGAGGACGATGAGGTCGAAGCTGCCCGATTCGATCGCGGCGACGACCTTGTCGGTCAGTTCCGGCGCGGACATTTCCGGCTGCAGGTCATAAGTCGCGACCTTGGGCGAGGCGACGAGGACGCGTTCCTCGCCCGCGAACGGCGTCTCCCGTCCGCCGTTCAGGAAATAGGTGACGTGGGGGTATTTCTCGGTTTCCGCCGCGCGCAGCTGACGCTTGCCGGCACGCGCGACCACCTCGCCGAGCAGGTCGTCCATCCGCTGCGGCGGGAACAGCGTGTGCATGAAATGCGCGAGTTCGTCGGAATAGGTGACCATGCCGAGCGCGGCGGCGAACCGGATGTGCCGGTCATGTGCAAAGCCGTCGAAGCCTGGATCGAGCAGGGCGGCCAGGATCTCGCGCACACGATCGGCACGGAAATTGGCGCAGAGCAGGCCATCGCCGTCGCGCATGCCCTTGTAACCGCCGATTACCACCGGCTTGACGAACTCGTCCGTCACCCCGTCCGCGTGGCTTGCCTTCACCGCGGCGACGGGGTCGTCGGCATGGCTGCCCTTGCCCTCGGTGAACAGGTCGAAGGCAAGGCGAACCCGTTCCCAGCGATTGTCCCGGTCCATCGCGTAATAGCGGCCGATCACGGTCGCGATTTCCGCCCCTTTCGGCAGCGCGTCGTGCAGCCAGGCGAGGCTGTCCGGCGCGCTTTCCGGCGCCGTGTCCCGCCCGTCGGTGATGGCGTGGACAAAGACGGGAATGCCGGCCCGCGCGACCGCGCCGGCAAGGGCCGCGACATGGCGCTGATGCGCGTGCACCCCGCCGTGCGAGACAAGGCCGAGCAGGTGGCAGGCGCCGCCCGATTCCCGCAGCGCGTCGACGAAGCGGCGCAGATCGGCGTTCTCGGCCAGCGAGCCGTCCTCGATCGCGCTGTCGATCCGCGGCAGTTCCTGCATGACCACGCGTCCGGCGCCGATATTGGTGTGGCCCACTTCGGAATTGCCGATCTGCCCCTCGGGAAGGCCGACATCGCGGCCGCAGGCGCTGAGGAAGGCGTGCGGCGACTCCCGCCAGAGGCGATCGAAATGCGGCGTTTTCGCTTGGGCCACGGCGTTGTCGGCGCGATCCTCGCGCCAGCCGAACCCGTCGAGTATCGTCAGCATCACCGGCCTGGTCATCGCACTCTCCATCATCTGCCGCCCGCAGATGGACCGAGGCGCTTGTGTGGGTCAAGCGCGGTTCCGATCCGGCGCCGGCACCTCTATATAGGCCGTATGCTGATCGATTCTCATTGCCATCTCGACTACTTCACCGAGGCCGAACGCCAGGCCGTCATCGCCCGCGCCCACGCGGCCGGGGTTGAGCGCATGGTGACCATCGGCACCTCGATGCACCAGTCGGAAACCGCGATCGCCATCGCCGAGAGCGATCCCAGCGTGTTCGCCTGCATCGGCGTGCATCCGCACAATGCCGGTGGCGAGGCGGGCGTGCCCAGCCCTGAGGCGATCGCCGAGATGACGCTGCATCCGCGCGTGATCGGCATCGGCGAATCCGGGCTCGACTATTTCTATGACAAGGCACCGCGCGATGTTCAGGCGGAGAATTTCCGTGTCCATATCCGCGCGGCGCAAATGACCGGCCTGCCGCTGGCCATCCATGCCCGCGATGCGGATGACGACGTTGCCAGCATGCTGGAGGACGAACACGCAAAGGCGCCCTTCGCGTTCCTGCTGCACTGTTTTTCCTCGGGCCAGAGGCTGGCCGAGCGGGCGCTGGCGATTGGCGGGTTCCTCTCCTTCTCCGGAATCCTGACCTTCCCGAAATCAGCCGAACTGCGCGAGATCGCCCGGCATATTCCGCCAGAACGGCTGCTGGTGGAAACCGATTCGCCCTATCTCGCCCCGGCGCCGTTCCGCGGCAAGCGCAACGAGCCGGCGCACACAATCCACACCGCCAAGGTGCTGGCCGAGGTGAAGGGCATGGGGATGGCCGAGCTGGCCGATCTCACCACGGCCAATTTTCAGCGCCTGTTCGCCAAGGCTTCATGAAGTTCAAACTCACACTGCTCGGCACCGGCGGATCGGCCGGGCTGCCGCAGATCGGCGGCCCGGACGGGGCCGGTGACTGGGGGCAATGCGACCCGGCGGAGCCGCGCAATCGCCGCACCCGCGCCAGCGTGGTTTTCACCGCCGCCGACGGGCAGCGGATCCTCGTCGATACCGCGCCGGAAATCCGCCTGCAGCTCACCGATCACCGGATCGACCGGATCGATGCGGTCATCTTCACCCATTCGCACGCGGATCATATTGCCGGTCTCGACGATATCCGCATCCTCAACCGCCTGCGCGGCACACCGATCGATACCTATGCCGACGAGCGCACATGGGTGGAACTGCGCCAGCGCTTCGACTACGCGTTTCGCCCGTGGGAGCCGCCTCGCTTCTTCCGCCCGGTGCTGCACACCCACACGGTCCATCCCGGTGAAACGCGGACCATCGCCGGGCTGCCCGTGCGTTTCATCCGGCAGGATCACGGCTTCATCCCCTCGCTCGGCCTGCGTGTCGGCAATGTTGCCTACTGCCCGGACGTGGTCCGTTTCACGCCCGATCAGTTCGCTCTGCTCGAAGGTGTGGACACCTGGGTCGTCGACTGTTTTACCAGACAGGGACCACACCCGACCCATGCCTATCTCGACCAGGTGATCGACTGGGCGAAGGCGCTGCGCCCCCGCCGCACCATCCTGACCCATATGGGACTCGACATGGATTATCGCACGTTGTGCGATACGCTGCCGCCCGGCATCGAACCCGCCTTTGACGGCATGATCATCGAGGGAGACGCGCCATGACGCATGAAGAGAAGCTCGACCGGCTGGCCGAGGTCGCCGTTCGCATCGGCGTCAATGTGCAGCCTGGCCAGGAACTCATCATCAACGCGCCGATCGAGGCGCGTGACCTCGTCGACCGGATCGCGACCCATGCCTATCGCGCCGGCGCGGCGCTGGTGATCCCCTTCTTCGCCGATGACCTGATCCAGCGCGCCCGCTTCCACGAGGCGAGCGAGGACAGTTTCGATTTCGCGCCTTCCTGGCTCTACGAGGGGGTGGCGAAGTCGATCGGCGAGGGGGCGGCGATGCTCACGGTTGTCGGTACCGACCCGATGCTGCTCGCGGATTGCGACCCGGCGCGGATCGGCCGCGCCCAGCGCGCGATGGCGCAGGCGATGAGGCCGGTTCGCGGCTTGATCAGCAGTTTCGCCACCAATTGGTCGATCCTGTCCTTCGCCACGCCGGGTTGGGCGAAATCGGTCTTCCCTGACGAAGCGAACCCGGTCGCGCTTTTGTGGGACGCGATTTTCGAGGTCAGCCGCATCAATGAGGCCGATCCGGTCACCGCCTGGCACGCCCATGTCGCGTCCCTCCGGGCACGGTGCGACGCACTGAACGCCCGCCGCTTTGCCGCGCTGCGCTTCAGCGGACCGGGCACCGACCTGGAGGTCGGCCTCGCCGACGGACATCTCTGGGCGGGCGGATCCGCGACATCGAAGGATGGCACAGCCTGCATGCCCAATATGCCGACCGAGGAAGTCTTCACCATGCCGCATCGTGAACGGGTGAATGGCAAAGTCCGGGCGAGCAAGCCGCTCGTTCATGGCGGTGCGCTGATCGAGGAAATCGAGGTGCGCTTCGAGGCGGGGCGGATCGTCGAGGCGAGGGCGAAACGAGGCGAGGACGTGTTCCGCGCCCTGATCGCGACCGACGAGGGGGCGAGCCGCCTCGGCGAGGTGGCGCTGGTGCCGGATGCATCGCCGGTATCGCGCTCGGGACTGATTTTCCGCAACACGCTGTTCGACGAGAACGCGGCGAGCCACATCGCGCTCGGCCAGGCGCTGGCGCTCAACATGGAGGGCGGGTGCGATGCCGCCCGCGGCGCCAATGAAAGCCTCATCCATGTCGACTGGATGATCGGCTCGGCGCTGATGAACGTCGATGGCGTGAATGCCGATGGTTCAGTGACGCCGGTGATGCGCGCCGGCGCGTTCGTGATCTGAGCGCCGGGGGCGCGATGAGGGCACATTCCCATCCATCAGTATCGGATATTGTGCTCTATCATGTTGATAATTAGAGCATCTTTATCCGATCAGGTGACCCCGTCTGATCGGATGACGCTCTAGAGCCGGCGGACGGTGTAGGCGGCTTCCAGCGCCTCGGTGATCGACCGGCCGTGAGCAGCGTCGCGCGCCTCGAACATCACTTCGAGATGCGCGGCCTGCACGGTCGGTGATGCAAACTGGCGCTGGTGGACGACCTCGATGATGTTGCCGCCCTGATCGCCGATGCGGCTGGCGATGTCGGCCAGCACGCCGGGGCGGTCGGGGATTTCCATCAGCACCTTCACGATCCGTCCGTCGCGCATCAGGTTGCGCAGCAGCGTGTTGGCGAGAACGCGGGTGTCGATATTGCCGCCGCAGATCGGCAGGGCGATGCGGCGGCCGGCGAAGCGCTGCGGGAAGGTCAGCACCGCGGCGAGAGCCGCGGCACCTGCACCTTCGGCGACGATCTTGCCATTCTCGGCCAGCATCGCAATCGCCTGCTCCACCGCCGCTTCCGGCACAACCAGCACCTCGACCTTGTGTTCCTTCAGCAGCGCGAGCGGCAGCTGACCGATATCGCGCACCGCGATGCCCTCGGCGATCGTGGCGCCGCCGACCTTGACCTCCTGGCCCGCCAAGGCTTGGGCGAAGCCGGCATAGCTTTCAACCTCGACGCCGAGGATTTCGACGCCGGGCCGCAGCGCCCGGGCTGCCACCGCACAGCCGGAAATGAAGCCGCCGCCGCCGGTCGGGATGATCAGCGCGTCCAGGTCCGGCAGCTCCTGGAGGACTTCAAGGGCAAGGGTGCCCTGGCCGGCGATCACGTCGGCGTCGTCATAGGGGTGGACGAAGACCAGCCCCTCGCGAGCGGCGAGTTCATGGGCATGGGCGGCCGCTTCGGCGAGGGTTTCGCCATGCAGCACCACCTGCGCCCCCCAGGCCCTGGTGCGGGTGACCTTCGTGGTCGGGGTGAAGCGCGGCATCACGATGGTGGCACGGATGCCGGCGAGCTGGGCGTGGCGCGCAACCGCCTGGGCATGATTGCCAGCCGACATCGCGATCACGCCGGATTTGCGCTCGGCCTCCGTCAGCAGCGCGATGCGGTTCGCAGCCCCCCGTTCCTTGAACGCGCCGGTGGCCTGCAGGTTTTCGAGCTTGAGATGGACATCCGCACCGGTCGCGCGCGAGAGCGAGTCCGCGCGGACCAGCGGGGTGCGCAATACCGCGCCGGCGATCCGATCGGCCGCCGCCTCGATATCGGCAAGCGTAACCAAGGCGTCAGCCGAACCGGACAGCGAGGATCTCGTAGCTGCGGTCGCCGCCGGGAGCCGGCACCGAGACGGTGTCTCCCGGCTTCTTGCCGATCAGCGACTTGGCCAGCGGCGACGTCACGGAAATCCGCCCGGCCTTGATGTCCGCCTCATGCACGCCGACGATCTGGTAGGTGACTTCCTTGTCGCTTTCCTCGTCGACGAGCTCGACATGGGCGCCGAACTTGATCGTGTCGCCGGACAAGGTGGATGGATCGATTACCTCGGCCGCGGAAACGATCTCCTCGAGCTCGGCAATCCGCCCCTCTATGAAGGACTGACGCTCGCGCGCGGAATGGTATTCCGCGTTTTCCGACAGGTCGCCGTGGCTGCGCGCCTCGGCAATCGCCCGAATGATCGCCGGCCGCTCCACGGACTTGAGGTGGCGCAGCTCGGCTTCGAGATTCTGCAGTCCGGGCCCGGTCATCGGGAATTTTTGCACGGCAGTTCCTTCAGTCAGGTTAAGCCATCCGGCGTGGGGATGAGCAAAAAAGGCGCGGGCCGGGACGGCCCGGCACCGCGGTCATCGAAACGATTGCGGAAAATACGACTGAAGCGGCGCAACTTCAAGGTTGCCCGCCGCGAGAGCCGCGATGGCGTGCGATGCCGCCCGCGCCCCGGCTATGGTCGTGTAGTGCGGCACCCCGTGGTTCAGAGCCTGGCGGCGGATGTCGAAACTGTCCGACACGGTCTGCGCACCGGAGGCGGTGTTGATGACGAGCTGCACCTCACCCGAGCGGATCGCGTCGACGCAGTGCGGGCGGCCTTCCAACACCTTGTTCACCGCCCGCGCGGCGATGCCGGCCTCGGAGAGATGCGCGGCGGTACCGCGTGTCGCCATGATCTCGAAGCCGAGATCGACGAAGCGTCGGGCGATCGCGAGGATCGCCGGCTTGTCGGAATCCCGCACCGAGAGGAACACCGTGCCGGCCTGCGGCAGCTTGACCCCGGCGCCGAGCTGCGCCTTGGCGAAGGCGCGGGCGAAGCTGACATCGAGCCCCATCACCTCGCCGGTTGACTTCATCTCGGGGCCAAGCAGCACGTCGACGCCGGAGAAGCGGGCGAAGGGGAACACCGCCTCCTTCACCGCAACGTGACTGCGCATCACGCTGTCATCCAGCCCGAAGGAGGCCAGCGCCTCGCCGGCCATCACCCGCGCGCCGATTTTCGCCACCGACACGCCCGTCGCCTTGGCGACGAAGGGCACGGTGCGCGAGGCGCGCGGATTGACCTCGAGGACGTAGACATTCTCGCCCTGGATCGCGAACTGCACGTTCATCAGCCCGATCACGTTGAGCGCCTTCGCCATCGCCTCGGTTTCGGCGCGGAGTTCGGCGACGATGGCGGGCGACAGCGAGTAGGGCGGCAGCGAGCAGGCGGAGTCGCCGGAATGGATGCCGGCCTCCTCGATATGCTCCATCACGCCGGCGACGTAGACGGTCTGGCCGTCGGCGATGCAGTCGACATCGACCTCGATCGCGTCGTTCAGGTAGCGGTCGATCAGCACCGGGTTGGTGCCGGAGACCACCACCGCCTCGCGCATGTAACGGCGCAGGCTCGCGATGTCATAGACGATCTCCATCGCCCGGCCGCCAAGCACGTAGGAAGGGCGGATGACGACGGGGAAGCCGATCCGCTCGACGATCGCCTCGGCCTGCTCGGCCGAGCGGGCCAGGCCGTTTTCCGGCTGGCGCAGGCCAAGCGAACGCAGCAGGTCGTGGAAGCGCTCGCGGTCCTCGGCGGCATCGATCGCGTCGGCCGAGGTGCCGAGGATCGGGATGCCGGCCTCGGCGAGGGCCTGGCTGAGCTTGAGCGGCGTCTGCCCGCCATACTGCACGATACAGCCGAGCAGCGTGCCACGCTCCTGCTCGCGATGGAGCAGGGAGAGCACGTCCTCGGCGAAGAGCGGCTCGAAATAGAGCCGGTCGGAGGTGTCGTAGTCGGTCGAAACCGTTTCGGGGTTGCAGTTGACCATGATGGTCTCGAACCCGGCCTCGCGCAGCGCATAGGCGGCGTGGACGCAGCAATAATCGAACTCGATTCCCTGGCCAATCCGGTTCGGGCCGCCGCCGAGAATGACCACCTTGCGCCGCTCGCTTGGCTCGGCCTCGCAGACCGGCGCACCGAATCCGCCTTCATAGGTGGCGAACATGTAGGAGGTCGCCGAGGCGAACTCGCCGCCGGTGCTGTCGATCCGGCGGTAGACCGGGGTGACGCCGAGGGCGAGGCGCGCCTTGCTCACATCCGCCTCGCTCTGACCCGTAAGGCCCGCGAGTCGGCGGTCGGAGAAGCCGAGCGCCTTGAGCGCGCGCATGCCGCGCTCGTCGCCGGGCAGGCCTTCGGCGGCCACCCGCCGTTCGGCCTCGACGATGTCCTCCATCTGGCGGAGGAACCAGGGGTCGAACTTGCAGGCGGCGTGGATTTCCTCGACCGTCAGGCCGGCGCGCAGCGCCTCGGCGGCGATCAGCAGCCGGTCCGGCCGCGGGGTGGAGAGCGCGGCGCGGAAGGCATCGCGGGTGCCATCGCCCGGCTTCTCGACCGGATCGAGTCCGGCGAGGCCGGTTTCCAGGCTGCGCAGCCCCTTCTGCAGCGCCTCGGGGAAGGAGCGGCCGATCGCCATCGCCTCACCGACCGACTTCATCGAGGTGGTCAGCAGCGCCGGTGTGCCGGGGAATTTCTCGAAGGTGAAGCGCGGGATCTTGATGACGACATAGTCGATCGTCGGCTCGAAGCTCGCCGGGGTGACGCGGGTGATATCGTTGCGCAACTCGTCGAGCGTATAGCCGACGGCGAGCTTCGCCGCGATCTTGGCGATGGGAAAGCCGGTCGCCTTCGAGGCCAGCGCCGAGGAGCGGGAGACGCGGGGGTTCATCTCGATGATGACCACGCGCCCGTCGGCCGGATTGACGCCGAATTGCACGTTAGAGCCACCGGTATCAACGCCGATCTTGCGCAGGCACGCGATCGAGGCATCGCGCATGAGCTGGTATTCGCGGTCGGTCAGGGTCAGCGCGGGAGCGACGGTGACGGAATCGCCGGTATGCACGCCCATCGGGTCGATGTTCTCGATCGAGCAGACGATGATGCAGTTGTCCGCCCGGTCGCGGACCACCTCCATCTCGTATTCCTTCCAGCCGAGCACGCTTTCCTCGATCAGCACCTCGGTGGTCGGCGAGGCGTCGAGCCCGCCGGCGACGATTTCGAGGAACTCCTCGCGGTTGTAGGCGATGCCGCCGCCAGTGCCGCCGAGGGTGAAGGAGGGGCGGATCACCGCCGGCAGGCCGACGAGGTCGAGTGCCGCGCGCGCCTCGTCCATCGTGTGGGCGATGGCGCTGCGCGGGCTCTCGATGCCGATCTCGGCCATCGCATCGCGGAATTTCAGCCGGTCTTCGGCGCGGTCGATCACCTCGGCGCGGGCGCCGATCAGCTCGACGCCGTGCTTCTCGAGCGTGCCGGACTTGGCGAGCGACATCGCGGTGTTCAGCGCCGTCTGCCCGCCCATGGTGGGCAGCACCGCATCCGGCCGTTCCTTGATAATGATCTTCTCGACCATCTCCGGCGTGATCGGCTCGATATAGGTTGCATCGGCCAGTTCGGGATCGGTCATGATCGTGGCGGGATTGGAGTTCACCAGGATCACCCGGTAGCCTTCCTCGCGCAGCGCCTTGCAGGCCTGGGCGCCGGAATAGTCGAACTCGCAGGCCTGGCCGATGACGATGGGGCCGGCGCCGATGATCAGGATCGATTTGATGTCTGTACGTTTCGGCATGGTCAGCCCTCCATCATCGCGACAAAGCGCCGGAACAGGTGATTGGCATCCGACGGTCCAGGGCTGGCCTCGGGGTGGTATTGCACGGAGAAGCAGTTCTTTGCCGGGCAGGCGATGCCCTCGTTCGACCCGTCGAACAGCGAACGATGGGTGACCGTGACGCCGTCGGGGAGGCTCGCCTCGTCGACCGCGAAACCGTGGTTCTGACTGGTGATCTCGACCTTGCCGGTCGCAAGTTCCTGCACCGGCTGATTGGCGCCGCGATGGCCGCGGGCGAGCTTGTAGGTCCGTGCGCCGAGCGTGTGGGCGAGAAGCTGGTGGCCGAGGCAGATGCCGAAGAGCGGCTTGCCGGCATCGAGCACGCCGCGGATCGCCGATACGGCGTATTCGGCTGTCGCCGCCGGATCGCCGGGGCCGTTGGAGAGGAACACGCCGTCAGGCTGATGGCGGAGAATATCCTCGGCCGAAGCGGTGGCGGGGACCACGATGACCCGGCAGCCGGCGCTCGCGAGATTGCGCAAAATGTTCCGCTTCGCGCCGTAATCCACGGCAACGACAGTGAATTTGGGCGTATCCTGCCGGCCGAACCCGTGCGCAAGATCCCAAAGCGTCTCGGTCCACTCGTAGCTCTGGGTGCAGGACACCTCGCGCGCGAGGTCCATGCCCTCGAGCCCCGGCCAGGCGCGGGCCCGCTCGATCAGGGCGGGAATGTCGAAGCGGCCATCCTCGGGATAGGCGATCAGCGCGTTGGGCGGGCCGTCGTCGCGGATGGTGCGGGTGAGGGCGCGGGTATCGACCCCGGCGATGCCCGGCAATCCGATGCGGCGGCACCAGGCGGCCAGCCCTTCGGCGGCGCGCCAGCTGGAGGGCTGGGTGATGTCACGGTTGATCACAAGGCCGCGGGCGAAGCTCGTATTCGCCTCGATATCCTCGGGATTCGCGCCAACATTGCCGATATGGGGGAAGGTAAAAGTGATGATCTGCCCGGCGAAGGAAGGGTCGGTCAGGGTTTCCTGATAGCCGGTCATCCCGGTGGAGAAGCAGAGTTCCGCGGGGCTGCCGGCGGAATGCGCGCCGAAACCGCTTCCCCAGAACACGCGCCCGTCGCCCAGTACCAGCGCCGCAGTCGCCCCGTCCGGCTTCGTGGTTTCGGATTCCATTGCAATCTCTCCTGAAAGATCGGCCAGGGACAGACCGGTGACGGCAATCACCGCCGGCCAGTGCCGCGCCGGAATCGCCCCGGCGCTGCGCCACTTGCGCACGGCTTCGGTCGAAACCTGGGTCAGCCGGGCTGCCGCATCGGCACCGCCCAGCAGGTCGATGATCTCGTCTGTCGTCTTGGGCATGACGGTCTCATGCCGGATTTTTCCTCCGAGTTCAACCGGATTTCTCCTGACGAGAATAGGGATGGAAATTATTTCCGGCACTCGACATTTTACCGCGCTCTTCCTCGTCTGCCGTGTCCTCGGCTAGAAAGAACGAATGAATTCAGAGCGCGCCGCCGGCGCAACCCCCGCGATGGCGCAGTGGTTCCGCGCGAAGGCCGATTATCCGGACGCCCTGGTCTTCTTCCGGATGGGAGATTTCTACGAACTGTTCTTCGAGGATGCCGAGGCGGCCTCTGCGGCGCTCGACATCGCGCTGACCGCACGCGGTACCCATCAGGGCGAGCCGATCGCGATGTGCGGCGTGCCGGTCTCGCAGCGTGACACTTATCTCACCCGGCTTATCCGGCGGGGATTCCGCGTCGCGGTAGCCGAGCAGGTCGAGGCACCAGAGGCAGCGAAGGCGCGGGGTGGCAAGGTGCTGATCGACCGCGCCGTGGTCCGGCTCATCACCCCCGGCACGATCACCGAGGAAGCGCTGCTCGACTCGGGGCGCGCCAGCCTTCTGCTGGCGCTGGTGCCGCGGGCCGGCCGGGTCGGTGCCGCCTGGCTCGATGTCTCGACAGCATCGTTCGAAACCGCCGATCTGGCAGAAGCCGAACTCGCCGCGCTGCTCGGCCGGCTGGACCCGGCGGAAATTCTTTCCGCGGCAGATATCGAACTCGGGCCGCATGAAAGCCGGCGGACCGATCCTGGCCCGCCACCGCCTGCGGAGCTGGCCCGGCGTGATCTGGCGCGGCTGTTCGATGTTGCCTCCCTCGACGCCTTCGGTGCCTTTACCGACCATGAGGCACAGGCGGCAGCGGCGGCGCTGCGCTATGTCGAGCGCAGCCAGGCCGGCACGCTGCCGCGCATCGCCCGCCCGGTGCGCGCGGGCGAGACCGGCCTGCTGGCAATGGACGCCGCGACCCGCGCAAGCCTCGATCTGCTGCGCACGGCTGATGGCGGTGAGGCCGGCAGCCTGTTCGGCGCGGTACGCCGAACGGTGACCGCCGCAGGCGCGCGGATGCTCGCCGGCTGGATCGCCGCACCGCTCGACGCGATCGGCCCGCTGCAGGCGCGGCAGGCGGGCTGGCAGAGCCTGCTCGACGCCCCGGGCACACTTGCCGCACTGCGCGGCGCACTGCGCGGCGCGCCGGACCTGGCCCGCGCACTCGTGCGGCTCGGCCTCGCGGGGCGGAAGGCGGGCCGGCTGTCCCCGCGCGATCTGGGCCAGGTGCGGGATTCACTCGCTGCCGCGCGCGCGGTGGCCGAGGGGCTTGCGCCGGCGGTCGCCGCCGACCCCATGCACCCGCTGGCGGAGGACGTGGCGAAGCTCGCCGCCGGGCCGGAGCTGGCGGCGCTGCTGGCGGCCGCGCTGGTTGAAACACCACCCGCGCGGATCGGCGATGCGCCGGCGATCCGCGCGGGGTTCGACGGCGAGCTCGACGGCGAGCGCCGGCTGCGCGACGACACGCGGCAGGTGATCGCGGCGCTGCAGACCGAGCTTGCCTCGCGCTATGGCGTCGCCAGCCTCAAGGTGCGGCATCACAGCCAGCTCGGCTACGTGCTGGAGGCGCCGGCGGCGGCGGTCGAGGCGCTGCGGGCGTTTCCGGAGCTGATCCTGCGGCAGGGGCTGGCTTCGGCGGCGCGGTTCACCCATCCCGAATTGTCGGATCTCGACCGGCGGATCGCCGAGGCGCATGAGCGGGCGTCGGCGCGGGAGGCGCTGGTGCTCGACCATCTGCTCGCCGCGGTGATGCGCGAGGAGGCGGCGCTGGCGGACTGCGCGGCGGCGCTGGCACGGCTCGATGCGCTGCAATCAGCGGCAGCGCTGGCCGAGAGCGGGCGCTGGTGCGCGCCCGAGCTTTCCGAGGACGCGGCGTTCAGCATCGTCGCCGGGCGGCATCCGGTGGTCGAGGCGGCGCTGCCCGCCGGGGCGCGCTTCATCGCCAACGATGCCGACCTTTCGCCCGAGCGGCGGCTGATGCTGCTGACTGGGCCGAACATGGCCGGCAAATCCACCTTCCTGCGGCAGAACGCGCTGGTGATCGTTCTTGCCCAGGCCGGGCTGCCGGTGCCGGCGGACCAGGCGCGGATCGGGCTGGTGGACCGGCTGTTCTCCCGCGTGGGTGCTGCCGACGACCTTGCCGCCGGTCGCTCGACCTTCATGGTCGAGATGATCGAGACCGCGTCCATCCTCAACCAGGCCGGGCCGCGCAGCTTCGTCATCATCGACGAGATCGGCCGCGGCACCGGCACGCGCGACGGGCTCGCGATCGCCCAGGCGGTGCTGGAGGCGCTGCACGGGTCAATTCGCTGCCGCAGCATCTTCGCCACGCATTTTCACGACCTGGTGCAGCTTGGCGCGGCGCTGCCGCGGCTGCGGCCGTGCACGATGCGGGTGAAGTCGTGGCGGGGCAGCGTCGTGTTCCTGCACGAGGTGATCGAGGGCGCGGCGGAGCGCAGTTGGGGCGTGCATGTCGCCAAGCTGGCCGGGTTGCCGGAGCCGGTGATCCGCCGTGCCGAGGCGCTGCTGCGCGCGGCCGAGCGCGGGGCCGGCGAGGCGGGCGCGCTGCCGCTTTTCGCGGCGGCGGAGGACGGCCATCCGCCATCCGCTGAACTGCCGTCTGCGGATGGCTGGCATGCGGCGCTCGCCGAGGCCGATCCGGACCAGCTTTCACCACGCGCAGCGCTGGAACTGATCTACGCGTGGCGGCGAAACTTCCTTGGCGACAAGGCGGATGGCGCGGTAGAGAAGAAGTGACATGTCGAACACCAGCCAGCCGTCGCGCGATTTTCCGCCCGTCATGCCAGCGGCCGTGAGTCCGCCGCCGCCGCATGACGCGGTCATCGGTCGCCCCGATATCGGCGCCGAGCTCGCGCGCACGCTGCCGCGCGGCAATCCGCCATCGCGGGATCACGCGCTCGGCATCGTTCGCCGCCAGCTCGCCCGGCTGCAAACCCATGTGCAGACCCGCTTCGAGCGGGGCGACATGTCCGGCCTTGCGGCGGCTCGTCTTCTCTCGGGGCTTATGGACGAGCTGCTCGCCGCCCTGATCGGCTACGCGGTCGATCTGCTGCCGGTCGAAGAGGGAGATCGCCTCGCCGTTGCCGCGACCGGCGGGTACGGCCGCGCCACTCTCGCGCCTTTCAGCGATATCGACCTGCTGTTCCTGACCGACAGCGAACCCTCCGCCCGGGTGCTCCGCGCGGTGGAATTCATCCTGTATTTCATGTGGGATCTCGGGCTGAAAGTCGGGCACGCCACCCGCTCGACAGCCGATTGCCTGACCGAGTCGCAGGGCGACAGCACGATACGGACATCCTTGCTCGATGCCCGCTGCATTGCCGGCGACCGGGCGCTGTTCGCGCATTTCCAGCAGGCCTTCCGCCACGATTGTGCCGCCGGCAGCCCGGCGGGCTACATTACCGCGAAACAGGCCGAACGCGCCGCCCGCCACAGGCGTTTCGGCGATACGCCCTTCATGGTCGAGCCGAACATCAAGGAAGGCAAAGGCGGGCTGCGCGACCTGCAAACCCTCTACTGGCTCGCCCGGTACGTGTTCGGCACATTCGCCATGACCGAGCTGGTCGGCGCCGGCGCGCCGGGTGGCGGCATTCTCAGCGCCACCGAGGCGCGCGCCTGCAAGCGGGCATGGGACTATCTCTGGAGCGTGCGCTTCCATCTGCATTATGTCGCCGGCCGTGCCGAGGAACGGCTGACCTTCGATCTGCAGCCGGTGATCGGCGCGCGCATGGGCTATACGCGGCATGGGCGGCAGGATGGGGTGGAGCGGTTCATGCGGCACTATTTCCTGGTCGTGCGCGAGGTCGCGCGGGTGACAGGGGTGCTGGAACCCGCCGTGGTGCGCGCGGCGCTGGGGCCGCCCGCGATCGCGCCGGCGACCGACGCGGCACTGCTCGATGCCGGGTTCGTGCTGGCAGACGGCAAGGTCCTGTTTGTCACCGGTCGCGAGCCGATGGCCGAGCCGATCCAGCTGCTGCGGATCCTGCAGGTCGCGCGCGACCGGGGACTGAAACTGCATCCACTTGCGCTTCGCGCGATGATCCGCGGCGCACGTCGTACGGCGGAACTGCGTACCGATCCCCGCGCCGCGGCACTATTCCTCGACCTGCTCTGCGGTGACGGGGAGGCCCGGCAAGATGGCGCCCAGTGGCTCGCGATACTCAACGAAACCGGCGCGCTGGGCCGCTATCTGCCCGACTGGCGGCGCATCGTCGGGCAGATGCAATTCGATTCCTACCATGTCTACACGGTCGACATGCACACGATCCACGCGATCGGGGTGCTGAACGCGATCGAACGCGGCGAGCTTTCGGAGATCGTACCGGTGGCCAGCGGGCTCGCGCATCACGTGCAGTCGCGCCGGGCGCTCTACGTCGCGCTGCTGCTGCATGACATCGCGAAGGGCAGGGGGGGCGACCATTCCGAGATCGGTGCTGAACTGGCGCTGACGATCGGTCCGGCGCTTGGCCTTGATCCAGAGGAAACCGAAATGGTGTCCTGGCTCGTGCTGCATCATTTGCTGCTGAGCCAGACCGCGTTTTCCCGCGACATCGACGACCCCAAGACGATCCTCGACCTCGCCGATGTGGTCCAGTCGCCCGAGCGGCTGAGATTGCTGCTGATCCTGACGGTGTCGGACATCCGCGCGGTTTCGCCCAAGGTCTGGAACGGCTGGAAGGCCACCTTGCTGCGCGAAATCTATGCCCGTGTTGCCGAAGTGCTCGAGGGCGGGCTGGCCACGACCGAGCGCGATACCCGGGTGGCGCGGGTCAAGCAGATGGTGGCCGAACTGCTTTCCGACTGGCCGGATGCCGAGCGCGATGATTTCCTCAACATGGGATATCCGGGCTACTGGCTTGGCTTCGACCCCGAGAGCATAGCGCGGCACGGCCGAATGATCCGCGATGCGCGGCACAGGGATGCGCCCCTGACCGTTGCCGCGGAACCGTTGCCCGCGCGCTCGGTGACTGAAGTCGTTGTCTATACCGCTGACCATGCTGGTCTGTTCAGCCGTATCGCCGGAGCGCTCGCGGTCGCCGGGGCGACGATCGTCGATGCGCGCATCCACACATTGACGGACGGCATGGCACTCGACACGTTCTGGATCCAGGATGCCGGCGGCGGCTCGCTCGAATCGCCGCACCGGCTGGCCAAGATTTCCGCCGTGATCGAGCAGGTGCTGTCCGGCCGGCTGCGCCTCGCCACCGAAATCGAGAAGGCGACGAACAGCGTTGTGGGCGGGCGGATGCGGGCAATCCATGTGCCGCCGCGGGTCGTTGTCGACAACAGCGCGTCCAACCGCCACACCGTCATCGAGGTGAATGGCCGTGACCGGCCGGGACTGCTGCACGACGTCACCGCTGCGATCACCTCGCAGGGCCTGCAGATCGCCTCGGCGCATATCACCACCTACGGAGTCCGCGCGGTCGACGTGTTCTATGTGAAGGATGTGTTCGGCCTGAAGGTTCAGAACGAGCGCAAGCTCGCCCAGCTGCGCAGCGCGCTCATCGAGGCGCTGGCCGGCCGCTCCTATGAGGTCACCGCAGCGTCTTGAGCGGCTGAACTCCAGCTTGATGTGACCCGGCTCTGCCGGGAGGACAAAATTCTAGGGCGCGAAATTTTTATTTGACCAGGAAATTTCGGCTGCGACATAATTGCTCCGTAATGGGAAATGTCCTGTCCAAATCGGCTTGAAGCAGCCGGATGCGGGATAAACAAAGGGGAGCGAGATGACCTTCGAGATATCCTTTCGAAGACTGGCGATTGGCGCAATCGCGGCCGCGTTCACGGGGCTTGCGCCAGCGAGGGCGCAGGCGCCAGGCAGTCTGTACGTGTTTGGCGACAGTCTGAGCGACAATGGCAATATTCCACGCCTGACCGGCGTTCCCTATCCGCCGCCGCCCTATGTCGGTTACCGGTTTTCGAACGGGCCGGTCTGGGCGGAGTATCTGCCGGGGCTGACCGGGTTGAACTTCAAACCCTCGAACGACTATGCGGTGGGTGGCGCCTTCGCCGGGCCGCTTGTGGCCAATGGCGTGACCTACAACAATCTCGCCAATTTCCCGACGACATTGCTGCCCGGCCTGCCCAACGAATTGCAGGAAATCCAGAGTTTTGCCGCATCGGGCGGGCGTTTCGCGCCGGCCGACGTGGTGGGGATCTGGATCGGCGGAAACAATTATTTCGCAACGGAGGCGCTGGTGGGCGCTGCCCCTGCCCAAGCGCAGCAGATCGTCGGCCAGAACGTGAGTACCGTACTTGCCCAGACCGGACAGGCAATTCAGCAGGTGGCCGCGCTGGGGGCGCGGCAGATCGTGCTGCAAAATCTCGTGCCCTTCGGCAATGTGCCGACGGTGAACGGCACGCCGCAGCTTGTTGCGCTCGGCGACCAGATCATCGCGGCGCATAATGCGGGGCTTGCGACCCTCGCCGGGCAGATGCATGCCTCACTCGGGATTAACATCCTGCTGATCAACCAGCAGCAGATCTTCTCCGAGATCAGCGCCAATCCTGCGGCCTATGGCTTCACCAACGTAACCGACGCCTGCTTCGCCTCGGCCAGTTCGGCCTGCGCCTTTGCGCCAGCCTCGGTGCAGAACCAGTATCTTTGGTGGAACGTGCACCCGACCACGCACGGGCACCAGGTGATCGCGGCCTATGTCGCCAGCGCGTTGAACGGCTTCCAGTCGCTGTCGGTGCCGGCGCGCCTGCTGGATGCCGGCGCCGCGGCCTTCGCGCAGACGATCAGCACCAGGATGGAGGCGCTGCGTCACGGTGCCGGGGGGCTGACGGTCGATCTTGCCGGCGCGCCGATGCTGGCGGATGCGGCGGCGGGCGATACCGGCCCGATGGAACTGCCGGGCAACGGTCACGCGCTGTCGGTTTTCGTCGCCGGTGGCTACGGGTTCGGCGCCCGGGCGGCGGCACCAGGCAGCCTCGGCTTTCACGACCAGATCGGCACTGTGACTGCCGGCGCGGATTACCGCTTCACCCCCCACCTCACCGCCGGCATCGCGATCGGGTATTCGCGCGAAAGTGCGACGGTGAATGAGGGAGCGCGGTTGAATGCCGATGCCTACCAGTTTGCAGCCTATCTCGCTGCGCATAGCCGGCACCTCTATCTCGATGCGCAGGTCGATTACGGCATCGACCGGTTTGGCCGGATCAGCCGGCCAGGCGTGCTGGCGCCGATCACCGCCTCGCCACGAGGCCATACGCTGGGTGCTACCGTGCAGGCCGGCTATGTGTTGCATCGCGGTGTCGTTGAATTCGGCCCGACCGTAGGGATCGATGCGACAGACGCGCATGTCGACCCGTATAGCGAACAGGGTGACCCGGCGCTGACCATGGCGGTGGGCGGCCAGGATTTCGGGCGCGTGCTGTTCGACGCCGGATTTGCCGCTTCGGCGCAGGTCAGGCTGGGCGGCTTCGCGATTCGCCCGCATGGCTCGCTCGGGATTCAGGCCTCGATCGGCGGCGCTCCGGGCCAGTTCGCCAGCGTTTTCACCGACGAGCCGCTGGTCGGCCTGACCACGACCTATCCGCAGCTGTCGACGATGTGGGGCGTGGCGGATGCCGGTGTCACAGCGCGGCTTGCAGGCCAGCTTTCGGCGACGGTCGACCTTGCGACGACTTTCGCGCGGCGTGCCGGAGAGCAGCGGATGGTCAGCGCCGGGCTGCGCTGGCGCTTCTGAGCCGCGGACGCGCACGCAGTTTGCCGTTCTCGCTTGTCGCGGACGGCAAAGCGCGCTAGTCCGCGCCGATCGGCCATGCGCGGTATCGAACGCGCATGGCCTGCTTGGTCCGGTTCGGGCGGGCGTGGTGGAACTGGTAGACACGCCAGATTTAGGTTCTGGTGGCGCGAGCCGTGGGGGTTCAAGTCCCTCCGCCCGCAGACGGGGTTGATCTGCCGTGCCCGCACGGCGCGTGGGAAATGGCGTAACGTAAGGATTGGTTTGGACATGCAGGTTACCGAAACCCTCACCGAGGGGCTGAAGCGCGGCTTTACCGTCGTCGTGCCGGGCAGCGATCTTGACGAGAAGCGCGAGAAGCGCCTCGCCGAGCTGTCGAAGACGATGCAGATGCCGGGCTTCCGCCCGGGCAAGGTGCCGCTGTCGATGGTGCGCAAGCGCTTCGGCGACGCGGTGGCCGCCGAGGTGATGGAAGCTTCGGTGAACGAAGCGACCGAGCGGATGATCAACGACCGCAGCCTGCGCCCCGCGGTGCAGCCGAAGGTCGAGGTGGTTCGCGCCGATCCCGGTTCCGACCTCGAATTCACTGTCGAGCTCGAAGTGCTGCCCGAGGTGACGATCCCCGATCTGAAGGCGATCAGCCTGACCCGGCCGAAGGCGCCGGTGACCGAGGCCGAGATCGACGAGGCGATTGCCCGTTTCTCCGAACAGCGTGCCGAAGCCGAGGTGGTCACTGAAGACCGGCCGGCCGCGACCGGCGACATTCTCATGGTCGACTTCCTCGGCAAGCGCGACGGCGTACCCTTCGATGGCGGCGCCGGCACCGACACCGATATCGAACTGGGCGGGTCGGGCTTCATCCCCGGCTTTGCCGAGCAGATGGAAGGCATGAAGGTCGGAGAGACCAGGGTCATCACCGTGACCTTCCCCGAGCAGTACCACGCCGCTGAACTCGCCGGGAAGGAAGCGACGTTCGATATTACCGCCAAGGCGCTGAAGCGCCGCGTGGCGCCGGTGATCGACGATGCGTTCGCCGAGACCAACGGCTTCGAGAATCTCGCCGAGTTCCGCAAGTTCTTCGCCGACCGGCTGGAACAGTCCCGCGCCGGCGCCTCGCGGCTGAAGGTCAAGCGCGCGCTGCTCGACAAGCTGGCCGAACAGGCCGATTTCCCGGCGCCGGCCTCCCTGGTCGATGCCGAGTTTGCCGAGATCTGGCGCCAGGTCGAGGCAGAGAAGCAGGCCGGTCGTCTTGATGAGGAAGACGCGGCGAAGGACGAAGAGACACTCCGCGCTGATTATCGCGCGATTGCGGAACGCCGCGTGCGTCTCGGCCTGCTGGTTGCAGAGATCGGCCGCACCAACAACGTGCAGATCACCGAGCAGGACATGCGCCGCGCGATGATGGCCGAAATGCAGCGCTTCCCCGGCCAGGAAAAGATGATCATGGAGTTCTACCAGAAGAACCCCGGAGCACTCGACCGACTGCGCGGCCCGATCTTCGAGGACAAGGTGGTGGACTACGCACTCGAGCTTGCCACGGTCGCGGATGAAGAGGTTACCGTCGAGGCATTGTTCGCCGACTCCGACGACTGAGCTTCTTTTCTCCCCGGGGGTGGACGTAACCCTGTTCCCGGCTCATCTTAAAAGGCTGAGGGGGCGACGCCGGCCGTGATTCGGCGGCCGTCGCTCCCGGCAGGACACGATTTCATGCGGGTGCGGTGCGTCCGGCCCCGACTTGGAGACAGATGCCGATGGATCGCGACCCCACCGAGATCTACATGAACAGCCTTGTGCCCATGGTGGTCGAGCAGACCGCCAGAGGCGAGCGCGCTTACGATATCTATTCGCGACTGCTGAAGGAGCGGATCATCTTTCTCACCGGCCCGGTCTATGACCAGGTCGGCTCGCTGATCGCAGCACAGTTGCTGTTCCTGGAGAGCGAGAACCCGTCAAAGGAAATTTCCTTCTATATCAATAGCCCAGGTGGCGTTGTTTCGGCCGGCCTCGCGATCTACGACACGATGCAATACATCAAGTCGCCCGTCTCGACGGTGTGCATCGGGCAGGCAGCTTCGATGGGCAGTCTGCTTCTGGCGGCGGGCGAAAAGGGCAAGCGCTTCGCGCTGCCGAATTCGCGGGTCATGGTGCATCAGCCCTCGGGCGGTGCGCAGGGCCAGGCCGCCGATATCGAGATCCAGGCACGCGAGATACTTACCCTGCGCCGCCGTCTCAACGATATCTATGTCACTCATACCGGGCAGACGCTCGAAGCGATCGAGCAGGCGCTGGAACGTGACAGGTTCATGTCGGCCGACGAGGCAAAGACGTTCGGCCTGATCGATGAGGTTGTGACGAAGCAGCCGGCGAAGGATACGAAATAAAGCATCGCCGCGCCGCCCGGCAGCCGTCCGCGGTGGCGCGGCGTCGCAATGCTTGTGCCGGCGGGACTTGAGGTCTAGTCTCAGTCCCTTGATCGATGCGCCGGTCTTCTTGCCGGCGCTGCTGGAGCATAGATGAGCACGAAGTCCGGAGACTCGAAGAACACCCTGTATTGCTCGTTCTGCGGCAAATCGCAGCACGAGGTTGTGAAACTTATCGCAGGGCCGACCGTATTCATTTGTAATGAATGCGTTGAACTTTGTATGGATATCATTCGCGAGGACAACCGGACGCACCTCGTGAAAACACGCGATGGCGTGCCGACACCGCGCGAAATCTGCAAGGTGCTCGACGATTACGTGATCGGGCAGGAACACGCCAAACGTATCCTGAGCGTCGCAGTGCACAACCACTACAAGCGACTCGCGCACGCGCAGAAGAACAACGATATCGAGATCGCGAAATCCAACATCATGCTGGTTGGCCCGACCGGCTCCGGCAAGACACTGCTTGCGCAGACCCTGGCCCGGATTCTCGATGTGCCGTTCACCATGGCGGACGCAACGACGCTGACCGAGGCCGGCTATGTGGGCGAGGATGTCGAGAACATCATCCTGAAACTGCTGCAGGCCGCTGATTACAACGTCGAGCGTGCGCAGCGCGGCATCGTCTACATCGATGAAGTCGACAAGATCAGCCGCAAATCCGATAATCCCTCGATTACCCGCGATGTTTCGGGTGAGGGCGTGCAGCAGGCGCTGCTCAAGATCATGGAAGGCACCGTTGCTTCGGTGCCGCCGCAGGGTGGGCGGAAGCATCCGCAGCAGGAATTCCTGCAGGTCGACACGACCAATATCCTGTTCATCTGCGGCGGCGCGTTTGCCGGGCTGGAAAAGATCATCGCCCAGCGGGGCAAGGGGTCCGGCATCGGGTTCGGTGCCGATGTGCGCGATCCTACGGAACAACGCACTGGTGCCATCCTGCGCGAGGTAGAACCTGAGGACCTGCTGAAATTCGGCCTGATCCCGGAATTCATCGGACGTCTCCCGGTTGTTGCCACTTTGGAAGATCTCGACGAAGCAGCGTTGATCGAGATCCTCACCAAGCCGAAAAATGCGCTCGTGAAGCAATATGGCCGCCTGTTCGAGATGGAAGGGGTGAAGCTGAACTTCACGGAAGATGCTCTGAAAGTGGTCGCGTCACGCGCAATCCAGCGCAAGACCGGTGCGCGCGGCTTGCGATCGATCATGGAAAGCATCCTGCTTGAGACCATGTTCGATCTCCCGGGACTCGATTCCGTGGAAGAGGTGGTCATAAACGGCGAAGTCGCCGAGGGACGGGCCAACCCGCTGTTTCTGCATGGCAAGGAACGCGCTGAAACAGGTTCCTGAGCGGGCCGATCCGTTGGGTTCGGCTCTTGTGAGACCCGCAATGTGCCGGGGCATTGCGGCTGTCTCGATGTGGCACAATATCTCTCCTGTGGCCGGATCGCCCGGCACCGCGCACTGTGCCGATTCAGGGCAGAGCGCGCCGCTTATCGAAAGGTAGTCTGATGTCAGAGACCGATCCCAAAAAGACCAAAGCCGCCCTTGTGAAGGCGCCGCTCGAAGGTGAGCGGCTGGCCGTGCTTCCCCTGCGGGACATCGTCGTGTTTCCGCACATGATCGTGCCGCTCTTCGTAGGCCGCGAAAAATCGGTTCGCGCACTCGAAGGGGTGATGAAGGAAGACAAACAGATTCTGCTGGTGGCACAAAAGAACGCCCAGCAGGATGACCCGGCTCCAGGTGACATTTACGAAGTCGGGACGATCTCGACGGTACTGCAACTGCTGAGGCTTCCGGATGGCACCGTCAAGGTGCTCGTGGAAGGCGTGCGCCGGGCCCGGATTACCAAGTTCCACGAGGTGGACAGCCATTTCGAAGTTACCGCAGAGCCGCTCGATGAAGTCGTCATCGGCGGCAAGGAACTCGAGGGTCTGGCCCGCGGGGTGGTCTCTCAGTTCGAGCAATATATCAAGCTGAACAAGAAGATTGCGCCGGAAGTCCTTGTTTCCATTAACCAGATCGACGATCCGTCGAAACTCGCCGATACGATTGCAAGCCATCTCGGGCTGAAAATCGCCGACAAGCAGGAATTGCTTGAGACCGGTTCCGTGGCGGAACGGCTGGAGCGTGTGTTCGCTCACATGGAATCCGAAATCGGCGTACTCCAGGTGGAGAAGCGGATTCGCAACCGCGTGAAGCGGCAGATGGAGAAGACGCAGCGGGAGTATTATCTCAACGAGCAGCTCAAGGCGATCCAGAAGGAGCTTGGCGAGGGCGACGAAGGCAAGGACGAGACCGCCGAACTCGAGGAAAAGATCCGGACCACCAAGCTCTCGAAGGAAGCGCGCGACAAGGCGATGGCCGAGCTGAAGAAGCTGCGGACCATGAGCCCGATGAGCGCCGAAGCGACGGTGGTACGCAATTATCTCGACTGGCTGCTGGGCATTCCCTGGAAGAAGCGCGCCAAGATCAAGAACGACGTGATCGAGGCAGAACGCATCCTCGATGCCGATCATTATGGCCTCGACAAGGTCAAGGAGCGGATTCTGGAATACCTGGCGGTGCAGTCGCGCAGCCCGAAACTCCGGGGGCCGATTCTCTGCCTTGTAGGGCCGCCCGGCGTTGGCAAGACGTCGCTCGGCAAGTCGATCGCCAAGGCAACGGGACGCAACTTTGTCAGGATGTCGCTCGGCGGCATGCGGGACGAGGCGGAAATCCGCGGCCATCGCCGGACCTATATCGGCTCGATGCCGGGCAAGGTCATCCAGGGGATGAAGAAAGCGAAGACGTCGAACCCGCTATTCCTGCTCGACGAGATCGACAAGCTCGGTGCTGACTGGCGTGGCGACCCGACCTCGGCCCTGCTCGAAGTGCTTGATCCGGAACAGAACGCGTCCTTCAACGACCATTATCTTGAGGTCGATTACGATCTTTCGGACGTGATGTTCGTGACCACCGCGAACTCGCTGCGGATGCCGCAGCCGTTGCTCGACCGTATGGAGATCATCCGTATCCCCGGATATACCGAGGACGAGAAGGTTGAGATCTCGAAGCGGCACCTGATCGGGAAACAGGCCGAAGCACATGGTCTCAAGGCCGGCGAGTGGAGCGTTTCGGACGATGCGATCCGCGAACTTATCCGCACCTACACCCGTGAGGCCGGGGTTCGTAACCTCGAGCGCGAGATAGCCAATCTCGCCCGCAAGGCGGTGAAGGACATCGTTACAAAGAAAGTGACGAAGGTTGCGGTTACCCGGAAGAATCTCGAAAAATTCGCCGGCGTCCCGCGGTTCCATTATGGCGAGACCGAGGCCGAAGATATGGTCGGTGTGGTCACCGGTCTGGCGTGGACCGAAGTCGGCGGCGAGATTTTGACGATCGAAAGCGTGCTGCTGCCGGGCAAGGGAAACGTCAAGCAGACCGGCAAACTTGGCGATGTGATGCAGGAGAGCGTGTCTGCGGCGATCTCCTATATTCGTTCGCGGGCCATCAGCTTTGGAATCAAGCCGCCGATCTTCGAGAAACGTGACATTCACGTCCATGTTCCCGAAGGCGCGACGCCAAAGGATGGCCCTTCGGCGGGTATCGCGATGGCGACTTCGATCGTTTCAGTGCTTACCGGTATCCCTGTGCGCAAGGACATCGCCATGACCGGCGAGATCACGTTACGCGGACGGGTTCTGCCGATCGGAGGGCTGAAGGAGAAGCTGCTGGCTGCTCTCAGGGCCGGCATCACCACGGTGCTGATCCCCAAGGACAATCAGAAGGATCTCGCGGATATCCCTGAAAACGTGAAGAAATCGCTGAAGATCATCGCGGTTTCGCATGTTGACGAGGTCATCGCCCAGGCGCTGGTGCGCAAACCTGAGCCGATCGAGTGGGCGGAACCGGTTGAGCCGGTTGCGCCGGCTCAACCCGGTGCAACCACTGGTGCAGTCCTGCCTCACTAGCCTATCGCGTGTTTTTTGCGGCCGGTTTCCATTCGTCTTCGTTGACGCAGGGAAACCGGCCCCTTTAGTGTGCGGCGTTCGGCGGAATGCGTGGCCGGAAGCCGATTCGTTTTTTGACCGCCACTTCCGTTTAAACCAACTGGGAGACTGACCCGTGAACAAAATGGACCTCGTCGCAGACGTTGCGGAGAAGACCGACCTTACGAAAGCCAAGGCCACCGAAGTGGTGGATGCGGTGTTTGCTGCCATTGAGGATGCGCTGAAGCGCAAGGAAGAAGTCCGCCTGGTCGGTTTCGGCACGTTCGGCACGGCTGAACGGAAGGCGGCGACAGGTCGCAATCCGCGCACTGGGGAAGAAATCCAGATCGCGGCGTCGACCTCGGTCAAGTTCAAGCCGGGCAAGACTCTGAAGGATGCCGTGAACTGACACTGAAACTGGTCGATCCCCAAGTCGGCCTGTATTGATTGCAAAGCCCCTGCCAGCTGACTGGCAGGGCGCCGCTCCGGGCGGTTAGCTCAGAGGTAGAGCGTCTCGTTTACACCGAGAGGGTCGGCGGTTCGATCCCGTCACCGCCCATTCATAACTGTCTCCTTCCCTTTTGCGGTACAACCTGAGCGAATCGATACGATTCGGGTTCTATGCAGCTGGCGTCGTTCATCTCAGCGCATAGCAGTGTCGCGTAAATGGCTCCGAAAACAGGAAAACGTCGTGTCGTCGCACTCTCGAAAAAGGGGGAGGAGCCCCGTGCTGGGCCATGTTTGCCGGATTTGGCTGGAGGTTTGTGCCTTTGCCGTGGGATCTGGTGGTGGTGACATGACCCGAGAGTGGTTTGTCCCCCGATTGCGCACGGGACAACCTCGCGACCAGAGCTTGACGCGCATCGGCCGTCGCTATACGGAACGTCTCACAACGCGGGTGTAGCTCAGTTGGTTAGAGCGCCGGCCTGTCACGCCGGAGGTCGCGGGTTCGAGCCCCGTCACTCGCGCCACTTTGCCTTTCTTCAGGCAACGTGGATAGACAATAAATAAGGAGGACATGCCCTGTAACAGCCTGAGATATTCGGGTTGCTCTGGCGTGTCTTGCCTGCGACGGTCTGGCTTGCGGTTCACCGCAACCTGACCATTGATACTGGATATGCAGGGGACAATCGCGATGCATGCGGATCTGTCGGTCTACTTCCCCATACTGGTTTTTCTCGGCATTGCAGGTCTTCTTGGCGGCGCTTTCGTTGTCGGCTCGCTTCTTGTCGCGAGACAGAATCCCTACGGCGAAAAGCTGTCCGCGTATGAATGTGGCTTCGCTCCATTCAGCGATGCGCGTCGCAAGTTCGATGTCCGGTATTACCTCGTGGCAATTCTCTTCATCATATTCGACGTCGAGATCGCGTTCCTGTTTCCCTGGGCTGTGAGCCTGTCGCGGATCGGCGCGCTGGGGTTCTGGTCGATGATGGGGTTTCTGGCAATTCTGGCGATCGGGTTTATCTATGAATGGCGCAAGGGAGCGCTTGACTGGGAATAGTCTTGCCCTGCCTGTGCCTGACCCGGATGAGACGAGTGATAAACCGGCCGCAATTGGCCCAAGCGGAAGGCATGACATGAACGCCGTGCAACAACCCGACATTGCCTGGAATCGTGAGCACCTGGATCCTGGAGCCGATCAGGATGCGGTGGTCCGCAGCATCACGGGTGAAATCGCCGGCAAGGGATTTGTCGTGGCCAATCTCGATCGGCTGGTGAACTGGGCCCGAACCGGCAGCTTGTGGCCGATGACCTTCGGCCTCGCCTGCTGCGCCGTCGAGATGATCCACGCTTACATGCCGCGCTGGGATCTCGACCGTTTTGGCATCATCCCGCGCAATTCCCCGCGCCAGAGCGATGTGATGATCGTCGCCGGGACACTGACCAACAAGATGGCGCCGGCCCTGCGCAAGGTCTACGACCAGATGCCCGAGCCGCGCTGGGTGATCTCGATGGGCAGCTGCGCCAATGGCGGCGGCTATTATCATTATTCCTATTCGGTCGTGCGTGGCTGCGACCGGATTGTCCCGGTGGATATCTACGTGCCGGGCTGCCCGCCCACGGCAGAGGCGCTGGTGTACGGGATCACCCAGTTGCAGAAGAAAATTCGCCGGACGGGGACGATTTTCCGTGAGTGAAGAGAACCAGACCGAGGCGCCGGCTCCGGAGGCGCTAGAGGATATTTTCGGCGACCGGCTTCGCGGGATCACCGGCGTAACGCATGTCACGCTGGAGCGTGATGAACGCATCATTTCGGTGGTGCGCGAGTCGCTTGCCTCAGTCATGCGCGCGCTCCGTGACGATCCGCACTTCGCCTTCGAACAATGCATGGACGTGTGCGGTGTCGATTGGCCTGAGCGGGCCGAGCGGTTCGATGTCGTCTACAATCTTCTGTCGGTTAGCCGGAATGACCGGCTGCGCGTGATCGTGACCACCAATGAAACAACGCCGGTGCCGAGCGTCAGCGAGATCTGGCCTGGCGTGACGTGGTGGGAGCGCGAGGTCTTCGATTTGTTCGGCGTGAGCTTCGACGGGCTTGTGGATCATCGGCGGATCCTGACCGATAACGGGTTCGAGGGGCACCCGATGCGCAAGGACTTCCCGCTCACCGGCCATGTCGAACTCCGCTACGACGAGGAACAGAAGCGGGTGGTGTATGACAAGGTCGCGCTGACGCAGGAATTCCGGAATTTCGATTTCCTGTCGCCGTGGGAAGCGATGAACACGCTTCCCGGCGATGAGAAGGCGACTCGCGGGGGGGCAGGCACATGAGCAGTGCGATGCAGAATGGCGCGCAGGAGACCGAGCGCCGCGTGATCGACATCAACGACCGTCATACGGTCAATGTCGGCCCCCAGCATCCGGCGACACACGGCGTGCTGCGCCTGATCATGGAGCTTGAAGGCGAGACGGTGACGCGCGCCGATCCGCATATTGGCCTGCTGCACCGCGGGACCGAGAAGCTGATCGAGTACAAATCCTATCTTCAGGCGGTGCCGTATTTCGACCGGCTCGATTACGTCAGCCCGATGTGCTGCGAGCATGCCTTCGCCCTGGCGACCGAGCGGCTGCTCGGCGTGACAGTGCCGGAACGGGCGCAGTGGATCCGCGTTCTGTTTGCCGAAATTACCCGCATCCTCAATCATTTGCTGAATGCTGTTCATCTGGCGCTGGATATCGGCGCACAATCTCCGAGCCTTTGGGGGTATGAAGAGCGGGAGAAGCTGCTGACCTTCCACGAGGCTGTGTCGGGCGCGCGCTTCCACGCGAATTATTTCCGCCCCGGCGGGGTTTCGAAGGATATGCCTGCGGGTCTGGCCGATCAGATCTGGGAATGGAGCGAGCGGTTCCCGAAATTCCTCGACGATCTGCAGAACCTGCTGAATGACAACCGGATTTTCCGCCAGCGCCTTGTCGATATCGGGGTGATCTCGGCCGAAGATGCATTGGCGATGGGCTTCTCCGGCCCCAATCTGCGCGCCTCGGGTGTCGCTTGGGATCTGCGGCGGGCGCGGCCTTATGACAAATATGACGAGGTTGATTTCGACATTCCGGTTGGGCGGCATGGCGATTCATTCGATCGCTACCTCGTGCGGATCCGCGAGATGGTGGAGAGCCTGAAAATTATCCGCCAGGCGCTCAAGGCGATGCCGGAGGGCCCGATCAAGGTGCAGGATCACAAGATCACACCGCCGAAACGCGCCGAGATGAAACGCTCGATGGAAGCGCTGATCCATCACTTCAAGCTCTACACCGAGGGGTATCATGTGCCCGCCGGCACAACCTACACCGCGGTTGAGGCGCCGAAGGGCGAGTTTGGGGTGTACCTCGTCGCCGACGGCAGCAACCGGCCCTATCGCTGCAAGATCCGCGCGACCGGCTTCTCGCATCTCCAGGCGATGAACCTGATGTCGAAGGGCCATCTTCTAGCCGATGCCATCGCCGTGCTCGGCTCGATCGATATCGTGTTCGGTGAAGTGGATCGCTGAAAGATGAACGACATGGCCGAACCCGCTTTCAGCTTCGATGAAACGAGCGAGGCGCTGATCCCCTCGATCATCGCCAAATATCCGGAGGGAAAACAGGCAAGCGCGGTCATGCCGCTGCTTGACCTTGCCCAGCGGCAGATGGCGCGGCAGACGGGGCATGCCTGGGTGCCGCGGACGGCCATGGATGTGATCGCCAGACGGCTGTCGATGCCATCGATGCGCGTCTACGAAGTCGCGACATTCTACACGATGTTTCATACCAAGCCGGTGGGCAGGTATCACCTTCAGGTTTGCACCACGACGCCATGCTGGCTGCGTGGGTCGGATGAGGTGATGGCTTCCTGTCGCAAGGCTGCCGAAGCGGATGGCGAGATGTTCAGCATCGAAGAGGTCGAATGCCTTGGCTGCTGCGTCAACGCGCCGGTCGTGCAGGTGAATGACGATGTCTACGAGGATCTTGATGGTCCGCGCACCGAAGATCTGCTCGCCCGACTGCGCGCCGGGGACGTGCCGCCGCGCGGCTCGATGATCGGCCGGCAGAACTCGGCCCCCGAGGGAGGCCCGACCACACTGTTCAACGTGGGGGGCGGCAAGCAAGAGAGCGGAGCGGAATGACATGCTGAGCGATCGCGACCGGATCTACACTAATCTCTACGGTTTGCATGACTGGCAGCTTGCCGGCGCCCGCGCGCGTGGCGACTGGGACGGCACAAAGGATATTCTGGCCCGCGGGCGCGATGCGATCATCGAGGAAATCAAATCCTCCGGCTTGCGCGGGCGCGGGGGGGCGGGCTTCCCGACGGGGATGAAATGGTCGTTCATGCCGAAGGAAACCGGCGGACGTCCGAGTTATCTGGTCATCAATGCCGATGAAAGCGAACCTGGCACCTGCAAGGATCGCGATATTCTGCGCCATGAGCCCCACAAATTGGTGGAAGGCGCGCTAATCGCGGGCTTCGCCATGGGCGCGCATCGTGCGTTCATCTATGTTCGTGGTGAATATTATAACGAATACAGGAATTTACAGGCTGCTGTTGACGAGGCGCGTGAGGCCGGGCTGATCGGCGATGATGCCTGCGGTTCGGGCTGGGCTTTCGACATCACCGTGCATCGGGGCGCCGGGGCCTACATCTGCGGCGAGGAATCGGCGCTGATCGAGAGCATTGAAGGCAAGAAGGGCATGCCGCGGATGAAACCGCCATTCCCGGCGGCACTCGGTCTTTATGGCTGCCCGACCACAGTCAACAATGTCGAGACCATTGCCGGGGTCGCAACCATCATGCGGCGGGGGGCCGCCTGGTTCTCCGCACTCGGCCGGCCGAAAAACTCCGGCACCAAGATCTTCTGCATTTCCGGCCACGTGAACAGGCCGTGCAATGTGGAAGAGGAGCTTGGCATTCCGCTGCGCGAACTGATCGAGAAACATGCAGGCGGCGTGCGCGGTGGCTGGGACAATCTGCAGGCGGTGATCCCGGGCGGTTCTTCGGTGCACATGATTCCGAAATCGGTCTGCGATACGGTTCTGATGGATTATGACAGCCTGCGCGAGCAGCGTACCGGGCTTGGCACCGCGGCGGTGATCGTGATGGACAAGTCAACCGACCTGATCCGGGCGATCGCGCGGCTCGCGGCGTTCTACAAGCATGAGAGTTGCGGCCAGTGCACGCCCTGCCGCGAGGGTACCGGCTGGATGATGCGGATGATGAACCGGCTAGTCGAGGGGCGGGCGGAGATCTCCGATATCGACCTGCTCGAACAGGTCACGAGACAGGTCGAGGGTCATACGATCTGCCCGCTTGGCGATGCGGCGGCCTGGCCGATCCAGGGTCTGCTGCGGCATTTCCGGCCGATGGTCGAGCAACGCATCGCCGAGTACAAGGCACGCACGGCAGCGCGCCTCGCGGCGGAATGACGGAGGGGACGATGCGGCACAAGGGGATCAACGGCGCCGCGCGCGCCACCGGCGGGGTGCGGGTCTGATGCCGAAAGTCACGGTTGACGGAGTCGAGATCGAGGTTCCGAACGGATACACGGTGCTGCAGGCCTGCGAGGAGGCCGGCAAGGAAATTCCGCGCTTCTGCTACCATGAGCGCCTGTCGATCGCCGGGAACTGTCGCATGTGCCTCGTGGAAATCGAGAAGATGCCGAAGCCGGTCGCTTCCTGCGGGCAGCCGGTGGGCGAGGGCATGGTCATCCATACCGACAACGAGAAGGTCCGCCAGGCACGGCGCGGGGTGATGGAATTCCTGCTCATCAACCACCCTCTCGATTGCCCGATCTGCGATCAGGGCGGCGAGTGCGACCTGCAGGACGAAGCCGTCGGGTATGGGCGCGACCACACCCGCTATGATGGCAACAAGCGCGCGGTGAACGACAAATATCTCGGCCCGCTGGTCAAGACGGTGATGACGCGGTGCATCCATTGCACCCGCTGCGTCAGGTTCATGGCCGAGGTCGCTGGCGTGCCGGAACTCGGCGCCGTGCAGCGCGGCGAGCATATGGAAATCACCAATTATGTCGAACGCGGGCTATCGTCCGAACTTTCGGGCAATATCATCGATCTCTGCCCGGTTGGCGCGCTGACTTCGAAGCCGTACGCGTTCACCGCCCGGACCTGGGAGCTGCGCAAGACCGACAGTATCGACGTGTTCGACGCTGTCGGCACCAATATCCGCATTGATTCCCGTGGCGCCGAGGTGCTGCGCGTGTTGCCCCGGCTGAACGACGCGGTGAACGAGGAATGGCTTGCCGACAAGGGGCGTTTCTCGATCGATGGCCTCAAGCGCCGCCGGCTCGATCGGCCCTGGCTGCGTGAGGATGGCAAGCTGCGCCCGGCGAGTTGGGATGAGGCCTTTGCCGCCATTGCCGGCCGGATCAAGGGAACCGACGGGAGCCGGATTGGCGCTATTGCGGGCAATCTCTGCGATGCCGAGAGCATGATGGCGCTGAAGGATCTGATGGGCGCGCTCGGCTCCGCCAATCTCGACTGCCGGCAGGATGGGGCGTTGTTCGACGTTTCGAACCCGGTATTCTATCGTTTCAACACGACGATCGAGGGGATCGACGAGGCTGATGCCCTGTTGATCGTCGGCGCCAATCCGCGCCAGGAAGCGCCGGTGCTGAACGCGCGGCTGCGGCGCCGCTGGGTCGAAACCCCCGGTTTCGTCGCCGGGCTGATCGGCGCGCCGGCCGATCTCACCTATGATCATGAACACCTTGGCGAGGGGGGCGATGCGCTGAAGGCGCTGCTCGACCCGGAGCACCCCCTCACGAAACGTCTGGCGGCAGCGAAGCGGCCGATGCTCATTGTCGGCCCACAGGCTTTTGCCAGGGCGGATGCAGCTTCAGTGCTCGCATCCTGCTGGCAGATCGCACGCCAGACCGGGATGCTGAGCGCCGACTGGCACGGCTTCAACGTGCTGCACAATGCCGCTTCACGAATGGGCGCGCTGGAACTCGGGTTCCTGCCGGGGGGCAAGGGCAAGGACATCGCCGGCATGATGGGCGGTGGTGTCGATGTGCTGTGGCTGCTCGGCGCCGACGAGTTCGATGTTTCGCAGATCGGTGCGGAGACGTTTGTGGTCTATCAGGGCCATCACGGCGATCGTGGTGCGGCGCGGGCCGACGTGATCCTGCCCGGAGCAGCCTATACCGAGAAGCCTGGCACGTATGTGAACACCGAGGGCAGGGCGCAGCGCGCGCTGCGGGCGATTTTCCCGCCCGGCGAGGCGCGGGAGGACTGGGCGATCCTGCGCGCGGCGAGTGCCGCACTCGGCCGGCCGTTGCCCTATGATGATCTCGACGCCTTGCGTGCCCGGATGGTCGAGGCGCATCCTGCCCTCGGCGAGGCTGGTGCGCTGCGGCGCCTTGGTCATGGCGGCGACGCTGCTCCGGGAGGCGATCCTGCTCTGGTGAGCGATGCGCCGTTTGGCCGCGCCTTCGCGAATTATTACCAGACCGATCCGATCAGCCGCGCGAGCCCGACCATGGCGAAATGCATCGAGGAAATTGTCCTCCCGCGCCAGATGGCGGCGGAGTGAGCGTGATGGAGGCGGGTTTCTTCTCGACCGATCTCGGTATTCTCGTCATCACGCTGCTGCGCGCGCTGGCCCTTCTGGTGCCGCTTCTGATCGGCGTTGCCTATCTCACCTATGCCGAGCGCAAGGTGCTGGCGGCCATGCAACTGCGCAAGGGGCCGAACGTGGTCGGCCCGTTCGGTCTCTGGCAGCCCTTCGCCGATGCGATCAAGATGCTCTTCAAGGAAACGGTCATTCCGGATGGCGCGAGCCGCCTGCTGTTCCTGTTCGCACCGATGATCACGTTCGGGCTTGCGATTATCGCCTGGGCCGTCATTCCGGTGAACAACCACTGGGCAATCGCCAACATCAATGTCGGCCTGCTCTATCTTTTCGCGATTTCGTCGCTTGGGGTCTACGGCGTCATCATCGCGGGCTGGGCGAGCAACTCGAAATTCGCGTTTCTCGGCGCCATGCGCAGCGCGGCGCAGATGGTGAGCTACGAGGTTTCGATCGGCCTCGTGATCCTGTCGGTTCTGGTTTGCGTCGGCAGCCTGAACCTGAACGACATCGTGATGGCGCAGCGGCATGTCTGGTTCGCCATACCATTGCTGCCGATGTTCGTGATCTTCTTCATCTCCGGCCTCGCCGAGACGAACCGTGCGCCCTTCGATCTGCCGGAAGGCGAGAGCGAAATCGTGGCCGGGTTTTTCGTCGAATACAGTGCGATGAGCTTTGCGCTCTTCTTCCTCGGCGAATACGCGAACATGATCCTGATGAGCGGCATGACGACCATCTTCTTCCTTGGTGGCTGGCTGTCGCCGATCCCGGTTGCGCCCTTTACCTGGGTTCCGGGGCCTATCTGGTTTCTGCTCAAGGTCATGCTCTGCCTGTTCGTGTTCCTCTGGGTAAGAGCGACCCTGCCGCGGTTCCGCTACGACCAGCTTATGCAGCTTGGCTGGAAAGTGTTCCTGCCGTTCTCTCTGTGCTGGCTGGTGGTGACCGCGAGCGCCCTCGAAATTTTCGGCTGGTTGCCGCATGCGTGACCGGGAGATTGGATAATGGCCAGACTTGATCGCATCGCGCACCGGTTTCTCCTGCTGGAGATTCTTTCCGGCATGCGTCTGACCTTGCGGTATTTCTTCACCCGCAAGGCGACGTTGAACTATCCGTTCGAGAAGAACGCGATCAGCCCGCGCTTCAAGGGCGAGCATGCGCTGCGGCGATATCCGAACGGCGAGGAGCGTTGCATCGCCTGCAAGCTTTGCGAGGCGGTCTGCCCCGCGCAGGCCATTACCATCGAAGCCGAACCGCGCGAGGACGGCTCGCGTCGGACCACGCGCTACGACATCGACATGACCAAGTGCATCTATTGCGGCCTCTGCGAGGAAGCCTGCCCGGTCGATGCGATCGTCGAAGGGCCGAATTTCGAATTCGCGACCGAGACGCGCGAGGAGCTGATGTATGACAAGGAAAGACTGCTCGCGAACGGTGATCGCTGGGAAAGCGAGCTGGCCAAGCGTCTCGAACTCGACGCGCCCTACCGGTAACGCATCATGATCGTCACCCTCGCATTCTACGTCTTCGCGGCGATCCTGCTGCTTTCCGCCTGCATGGTGATCACCGCGCGCAATCCGGTGCACTCGGTACTCTTCCTCATCCTCGCCTTCATCAACGCCGCGGCCCTGTTCGTGCTGGCCGGCGCCGAATTCCTGGCGATGGTGCTGGTGATCGTCTATGTCGGCGCGGTCGCGGTGCTGTTCCTGTTCGTCGTGATGATGCTCGACGTCGATTTCGTGGCACTCCGCGAGGGGTTCCAGCGCTATGCGCCGCTCGGCCTGCTGATCGGGTTCATCCTGATGGTTGAAATCGGCGCCGTCGCGGTGGGCTGGACGATTACCCCCGCTGCTCATCTTGCCAGCCAGGTGCCAATGCCTCTGCATCTGTCGAACACCGCGGCACTCGGCGACCTGATCTACACTCATTACATGTTCGCCTTCGAGCTGGTGGCGCTGCTGCTCCTCGTTGCGATGATCGGCGCGATCGTGCTGACTCATTCGGGTGAGCGCCGCTCGCGCCGGCAGGACATTTCCGCCCAGCATCAGCGGCCGATCGACGAGACGCTGACGATGGTCAAGCTCGGCATCGGCAAGGGAGCGAAGCAGATGACAAATTCGGCGCCCGCCAGTCAGGAGACGATCCGATGAGTGCAGTCGGGCTCGGCCCCTATCTCGTCGTCGCCGGGCTGCTGCTGGTGATCGGGATTTTCGGTATCTTCCTCAACCGGAAGAACATCATCGTCATCATGATGTCGATCGAGCTGATCCTGCTCGCCGCCAACATCAATTTCGTCGCCTTCTCCTCGGCGCTGCACGATATGGCAGGCCAGGTCTTCACCATGTTCGTGCTCTCGGTCGCGGCGGCGGAGGCGGCGATCGGGCTGGCGATCCTTGTGGTGTATTTCCGCAATCGCGGCTCGATCGAAGTCGAAGACGTCACGCTGATGAAGGGCTGAGCCGACATGCTGCTTGCCATTGCCGTTCTCGCGCCGCTGGCCGGCGCGCTGCTCGCTGGGCTCGCCCGCCCCACGCTCGGCCGCGCCCCCGCCGTCGGGCTCAGCGTCGCCTCTCTGATCATCGCCGCCATCGCCGCGATCGGCACGGTCTACCGCCATCTCGTGCTCGGGGCCGCCGACCATCTCGTCGTCCTCGGACAGTGGATCTCGGTCGGCACCTTCGCGCCACAATGGGCGCTGCGGATGGATACGCTTTCGCTCGTGATGGTTGGCATGGTCTGCGTGGTTTCGGCGCTGATCCATGTCTACAGCATGGGATACATGGCGGAGGACCGCACCGAGCCACGCTTCTTCGTCTACATCTCGATGTTCACCTTCGCGATGCTGATGCTCGCCACGGCGAACAACCTGCTCCAGCTGTTCTTTGGCTGGGAAGGCGTTGGCCTGATGTCCTATCTGCTGATCGGCTACTGGTACGACCGTGCCAGCGCTAACGAGGCGGCGATCAAGGCCTTCATCGTCAACCGGGTGGGCGACCTGTTCTTCGCAGTCGGCATTGCGCTGACCTGGTACGAGTTCGGCAGCGTCGACTTCGATACGATCTTTGCCGGCGTGGCGAAGGTTGCGCCGCACGCCTACCATTTGTTCGGTACCGACCTGCCGGTGCTCGAGGTGATCTCGATCCTTCTTTTCATCGGCGCGATGGGCAAGTCCGCGCAGCTGTTCCTGCACACCTGGCTGCCGGATGCGATGGAGGGCCCGACGCCGATTTCCGCCCTCATCCATGCCGCGACCATGGTCACCGCCGGCGTGTTCATGACCGCGCGGATGTCCCCGGTGATCGACGCAGCACCCGTCGCCCTCGCGCTGATCACGGTGATCGGCGGCTTCACCGCCTTCTTTGCGGCGACGATCGGCTGCGTGCAGAACGACATCAAGCGCATCATCGCCTATTCGACCTGCTCGCAGCTCGGCTACATGTTCCTTGCGGTTGGCGTGGGGGCGGCGCCGATCGGCATCTTCCATCTGATCAACCATGCCTTCTTCAAGGCGCTGCTGTTCCTCGGCGCCGGTTCCGTGATCCATGCGCTGGCCGACGAGCAGGATATCCGCAAGATGGGCGGGCTGTGGCGCAAGCTGCCGGTCACCTATGTGACCATGTGGGCGGGTGGCCTGGCGCTGGTCGCGATTCCGCCATTCTCCGGGTATTTCTCGAAAGATGCGATCCTGTCAGCCGCCTTCGCCGCGCATTCGCACACGGCCGTGTTCGGCTGGCTGTGCGGCACGCTGGGCGCGGGGCTGACGGCGTTCTACACCGTGCGGCTGATGCTGCTCACCTTCCACGGCAAGCCGCGCGCCTCCAGCGAGACGCTGGCGCACGCGCACGAAAGTCCGCTGGTGATGCTGGTGCCGCTGGTTGTCCTGGCGATCGGGGCGCTGACCACCGGCGTCCTGCTCGGGCCGACCTTCATCGGCGCGCATTTTGCCAATTTCTGGGGCTCCAGCATCGCTCTGCCGCATGGCGGTGCCGTAATGGCCGCGCGCGACGGCATCCCCGCCTGGGCGGAGAAGATGCCGCTGCTGCTTGCCATTGCCGGTATCGGCATCGCTTATTGGTTCTACGAACTCGCTCCGGGGCTGCCGGCGCGGCTGGCCGCTTCCTGGCCTGGGCTTCACGCATTTCTGCTGAACAAATGGTATTTTGATGAGCTGTATGACGCGATCTTCGTTCGCCCGGCACTGCGAATCGCGCGCGCGATCTGGCGGATCGGCGATGAGGAGATGATCGACGGCGTGCCGGAAGGTCTGGCGCGGCTCACTGGCGATGCCTCCGGCGTCGCCAGCCGGCTGCAGAGCGGATCGATCGCGGTTTACGGGTTCGTGATGCTGGTCGGGTTGATGGTGCTGGTGACCGTTTTCCTGGTCGCGCGGTGAGGGGGAGCGGCACATGAATTTACATCTTCTCTCGCTGATGACCTGGCTGCCGCTGGCCGGCGCCGTGATGATGTATTTCACGGGTGACTCCGCCAACCCGACCACCGCCCGCAATTCGCGCTGGATTGCGCTGTGGACCAGCCTGCTGGTGCTCGTGCTCGCGGTGGTGATGATCGCCGGCTTCGATCCCTCGGTTCACGGCTTCCAGTATATCGAAAGCGCCGAGTGGATACCGGCCTATGGCATTGGCTACCGGATGGGCGTCGACGGCATCAGCCTGTTCTTCGTTGGTCTCAGCGCGCTGCTGACACCGGTCGCCGTGCTGGCAAGCTGGCGCGAGAGCCGGCGTGTGCGCGACTACATGGCCGCCTTCCTGCTGCTTGAGACCATGACGATCGGCATGTTCTCCGCCCTCGATTTCCTGCTGTTCTATATCTTCTTCGAGGGCGTTCTGATCCCGATGTACCTCATCATCGGCGTCTGGGGGGGAGAGCGGCGGATCCACGCCGCGGTGAAGTTCTTCCTCTTCACCCTCGCGGGCTCGCTGCCGATGCTGCTCGCCCTGGTCTGGATGTGGCACCACGCCGGCACGACCGACATGGTGCAACTGATGCACACGACGATTTCGCCGACCATCCAGGATTGGCTCTTCGTCGCCTTCCTGCTTTCCTTTGGCGTGAAGGCCGCTGTCTGGCCGATGCACACCTGGCTGCCTGACGCCTATGGCGAGGCGCCGCTGCCCGGCACGATCATGCTTGCCGCGGTCCTGTCGAAAATGGGCGCTTATGGCTTCCTGCGCTTCTCGCTGCCGATGCTGCCGCAGGCGACGGCCTATTTCGAACCTTTCATGTTCGCGCTTGGCATCATTGGCATCGTCTACATCTCCTTCGCCGCCCTCGCACAGACCGACATCAAGCGCATGATCGCCTATTCATCGGTCGCGCATATGGGCCTGATCGTCGTCGGCATCTTCACCGTGACCGTCGCCGGCATCGAGGGCGCGCTGTTTCAGATGGTGTCGCACGGCCTCGTCATCGCCGCCCTGTTCCTCTGCGTCGGCATCCTGCTGGCACGCGGGCATTCGCTGCGGCTCGACCAACTCGGCGGGCTGGCCTCGCGCATGCCGGTCTACGCCACATTCCTGATGCTGTTCGTGATGGCGAATGTCGGCCTGCCCGGCACTTCCGGCTTCGTCGGCGAAATCCTGGTGATGATCGGCGCGATCCAGGCGAATTTCTGGGTGGCCTTACTCGTCGGCACCGGCATGATCCTGAGCGTGATGTACATGCTCGTGATGGTCCGCCGCATACTGTTCGATCAGGCGCGCAGCGTCGCCAACGCGGTCATCGCCGATATCGGGCCGCGCGAATGGCTGCTTCTCGCGCCGCTGGCGGTGCTGGTTCTCGTGCTGGGGTTCGCACCTGGTGCCCTTACCCACATCTTTGGCGGCGCCGTGCAGGATCTTGTTCATGCGCATCTCGCCGCCCTGTCGTCCGGTGCCCATGCCCGGCTGGCCATGATCAAGCAGTGAGCGAGGCAATGTCGACATTCTACACCGTTCTGCCCATCCTGTTTCTCGCGGTTGCGGGAATGGTCATGCTGATGTCCGGCGTTTTCGCCCGACGCGACCATAGTTTTGCGATCACCGCGGTCACCGGGGTGGTGATCGCCATCGCCGCGCGACTGCTCGTGGCCGCCCCGACCGGAACGGTGCTGCATGGGTTGTATCAGACAAACGATTTCACCCGGTTCGCCGACGTGCTGGTCGCGCTCGGCGCCATCGGCGCTCTTGCGCTTTCGGTGACCTTCAATCGAAATATCGGCATTACCCGTTTCGAATTCCCGGTGCTGATCCTGTTCGCGGTCACTGGCATGGTCGTGCTGGTTTCAGCGAACGATCTGATCACCCTTTATATCGGGTTCGAGATCCAGTCGCTTGCGCTCTACGTTCTCGCAGCCTTTGCCCGGCACAATCTGCGCTCATCTGAAGCCGGGCTGAAATATTTCGTGCTTGGTGCGCTGTCGTCCGGGCTGCTGCTCTATGGCATCTCGCTCGTCTACGGGTTTGCCGGGACCACGAGCTTCGAGGGCATTGCCCGTGCGCTGGCAAGCCACCAGGCTGCCGCCATGGGCTCGACGGTCGGGCTGGTCTTTGTGCTCGTCGGCCTGGCGTTCAAGATTTCCGCGGCCCCGTTCCATATGTGGACGCCCGATGTTTATGAAGGTGCTCCGACCTCAGTGACGGCGTTCTTCGCCACGGCACCAAAGATCGCCGTCTTCGCCCTGCTGCTGCGGGTGATGCTGGGGCCGTTCGGTCCCGCGATCGCGCAATGGCGAGACCTCGTCGAACTCCTCGCGGCGGCATCGATGGTGATCGGTGCCGTTGGCGCGATCCGGCAGACCAGCATCAAGCGCCTCATGGGCTATTCTTCAATCGGCCACATGGGTTACGCCTTGATGGGACTTGCGGCAGGCACTGCTGACGGGGTGAGCGGCGCGCTGATCTATCTGGCGATCTATGTCGTGATGTCGCTCGGCACGTTCGGCTGCATCATCGCAATGAGCCGCGGCCGGCAGCCGGTCGACCGGATCGCCGATCTCGCGGGCATGGCAACGGATGATCCGCGGTTTGCCTTCGCGCTGGCGGTGATGATGTGGTCGATGGCCGGCGTCCCGCCGCTCGCCGGCTTCTTCGGCAAGTTCTACGTCTTCGCGGCCGCGATCAATGCCGGCCTTGCGCCCCTGGCCGTGCTCGGCATCGTCACCAGCGTGGTGGCCGCCTTCTACTATCTGCGCGTGATCAAGGTGATGTATTTCGATGCCGGTGAGCCTGGTCTCGACTCGCGCAATTCGGGGGTCAGCCTGGTCATCGGGATCGCGTCGGCGGGCGTGTTGCTGTTCGCCTTTCATCCCTCGACGCTGACGACCCTGTCCACGATGGCGGCTCACGCGGTCATGGCGAGCCAGGGCTTTTGACGGCAGGCGTGACGCACTGGCGGATCGAACGCTACGATACGCTGGACTCGACATCGGATGTCTGTGGACTGCGGGCAGCAGCGGGCGAGCCTGCCGGGTTGATGGTGCTGGCCGGCCGGCAAACCTCCGGACGCGGGCGTGCCGGGCGTCAATGGAATTCACCCGAGGGGAATTTTCACGGCTCCGTTCTGCTGCGGCCGAACGTGCCGGCGGGGCAGGGGGGATGGTATGCCCTGCTTGCCGGTCTTTCACTGATCGAGGCACTCGATCCCGCCCTCCCGACCCCAGGGGTAATCGCCCTGAAATGGCCGAACGACGTGATGGCGGGGGGGGCGAAGCTTGCCGGTATCCTGCTCGATGCGACAATCGAGAACGGCCTCATCGCCAGCCTCGTGATCGGTGTTGGCGTCAACCTCGCCGCAGCACCTGACGTGCCCGGCCGCGCCACGACCAGCCTCGCATCGCTTGGCGGTACGATGACCCCCGAGGACCTGGCGCCTTCTCTCTGTGCACGGCTCGATCACTGGCTGGGGAAACTGGCGTTCGACTCCGAGCCTCTGCGCCAGGCCTGGATCGCCCGTGCCCATCCCGAGGGCACGGCGCTGACGGTCGATGGCGGCCGGCGCAGCGGTACCTATGCCGGACTTGACAAGGATGGCGCCCTGCTGCTCCGCGAGGACGGACGCGTCGTCGCGCTGCGCGGCGGCGACGTCTCGCTGATCTGATCGCCCAACCGAGCCGGCATGACATGAAACTGGTTATTGACGCAGGCAACACCAATATCGTCTTCGCTGTTCATGACGGCGAACGCTGGCGCGGCGCCTGGCGCATAGCGACCGACGCGCAGCGCACCTCCGACGAATATGGGGTCTGGCTCGGCTTTCTGCTCGATCGTGCCGGCATCGCCTCGGCGGGGATCGACGCCGCCGTGATTGGTACCGTCGTTCCGGCGGCGCTCTACCACTTGCGGCGGCTATGTCGCGACTGGTTCGGGATCGAACCCTTGATCGCCCGCGCCGAACTCGACTGGGGATTTGCAATCGAGATGGACAATCCGGCCGAAATCGGTGCGGACCGCCTTCTCAATGCGTTGGCCGCCCATCATGGCTATGGAGGGCCACTCATCGTGATCGATTTTGGCACGGCGACGACCTTCGACGTGGTCAACGGCAACGGCGCGTATGTCGGCGGCGTGATCGCGCCGGGAATCAACCTCTCGATGGAGGCTTTGCATCAGGCCGCCGCCCGGCTGCCCCGCATCGGTATCGGGCGGCCGCAACAGGTGATCGGCAAATCGACAATCCCGGCCATGCGCTCAGGCATTTTTTGGGGGTATGTCGGTCTGGTCGAGGGGTTGATCTCGCGTATCGAGGCGGATTTCGGCGGCAAGATGAAAACAATCGCCACCGGCGGCCTTGCGCCGCTGATTGCCGAGGGCACGTCAAGCATCGGCTTCACCGATCCCGATCTCACGCTGGAGGGCCTGCGCCTGCTCGCCCTTCGCAATCCTGCGCCGCAGCTGCGGCCGCGCGATGTCGAACACGAATGAACAAGCGTCATACGACTGAACAACAAGGTGACTTCATGAACGAGATCAGCAACGGGCTGAGTTTTACCCCGCTTGGCGGCACCGGCGAGATCGGCATGAACCTGAACGTCTACGGGCTGGATGGTGATTTTCTGGTGGTCGATTGCGGGATGGGCTTTGCCGGGCCCGAGGCCCCGGAGGCCGAATTGCTCGTCCCCGACCCGGCCTTTCTTGCCGCGAACCGCGAGCGCATTTGCGGCCTCGTGATCACCCACGCGCATGAAGACCATATTGGCGGTATCGCCCGGATCTGGGATGCGCTCCGCTGTCCGGTTTACGCGACGCCTTTTGCCGCGGCGCTGATCCGCTATCGCCTTGGCGAAGCCGGTCTGTTGCGCAGCGTACGGATTACCGAAATCCAGCCCGGCGGCAGTTTCGAGGTCGGCCCGTTCGGGTTGCGCTATATCCGGATGGCCCATTCCACGCCTGAGTCGCAGGCCCTCGTCATTGCCACGAAATACGGCACCGTGCTGCATACCGGAGACTGGAAGCTCGATCCGGAACCGCTGATCGGCCCGCCGACCGACGAGGACGCCCTGCGGGAGCTGGGAGATGCGGGTGTGCTCGCGATGATTTGCGATTCGACCAACGCTCTGGTCGAAGGTCATTCCGGCTCGGAAGCGACCGTGCGCCGCAGTCTGACCAGCCTTATCGCCGGGCTGCGGGGACGGATCGTGGTGACCTGCTTCGCGAGCAACATCGCCCGGATCGAGACTGTCGTGAAAGCGGCCGCGGCGGCTGGCCGGCATGTTGCGCTGGTTGGCCGCAGCCTCGCGAAATATGTCGATGCTGCGCGGGAGTGCGGCTACCTTACCGACCTGCCGGATTTCGTGCCGGAGGACGATACCGGGTCGATCCCGGATGACAATCTGCTGATCCTGGCCACCGGCAGCCAGGGCGAGAAGCGTTCCGCCCTCGCGCGGATGGCTGCTGATACGCATCGCCATGTCGAGCTGGGCGAGGGCGACACCGTCATTTTTTCAGCGCGCGTCATTCCCGGCAACGAGCGTGCGATCGGCGCCGTGCAGGACGAGCTGGTGCGTGCCGGCGTGAACATCATGACGGATGACGATCATATGGTGCATGTCTCGGGTCATCCCGCGCGGGACGAGCTTCGCCGGCTCTACCGCCTGGTGCGGCCGCAATATCTCATCCCGACCCATGGGGAATGGCGACACATGGCCGCGCAGGCCGATCTCGCCGAATCCGAGAATATACGCACGCTGCTGCTGGAGGACGGCGATGTGCTGCGCCTCGCGCCGCAAGCGCCCGAGATTGTCGACAGCGTTCCCGTCGGGCGGCTGGCCGTGGACGGTGATCGTCTCGTGCCGATGCAGGGCGGCGTCATGGCCGCGCGACGGCGGATGATGCTCAACGGGGTCGTGGTCGGCAGTCTCGCCGTTGATCGAGCCGGCAAGGTGAAGGGGGCAGCGCAGATCACGGCACCAGGCCTGTTCGAGGCTGACGACAGCGCGCTCGCGGCGCTGGCTGATGATTTCGTCGCCACATTCGAGGATCTGCCGGTGGGGTTGCGGACCGATCAATCCGCTGTCCGTGAGGCGGCACAGACGGCGCTCCGTCGCGCGCTCGGCCGTCGCTTCGGCAAGCGTCCGATGGTTGAGGTTCACATCATACACGTCTAATTGCCGTATAATTAGGCAAATGAACCTAAATTATTCAGAAACAGACGCTTTATTGATCAAATCGAGGTTTTCTCGGTCATTTTTATAGGCAATTATCGATGATTTCGCTTTACCGATTTTGTGGTGCGCTGCACTATCGTTCGTGGAGTGGGGAATGGTTCTTCGCTCCGCCGTGTGACTGGCGTTTCCTCCCTGAACTTGGCCCGCTGGCCTTTTCGCCGGCGGGTTTTTTTTCGCCCGGGAGAAAGGCGCGATGACCCGCCGGCGAGAACTGACAGACCTGACGGCCTGTCGCGCCCTCTTCGCACTCTGGGTCTTCGCCTATCACGTCAATCTGCAGGCAGGGTATGCCGGCTGGCTCGGCCCCCTCGCACCGGTGATTACCCATGGCTATCTCGGGGTCGATGGCTTCTTCATTCTCTCCGGGCTGTTGCTGACGCGGGTGGATCAGGACATCCCTCTCACCATGCGCGGTGCGGCTCGATTCTGGGGAAAGCGCCTGGCGCGGATCTATCCGGTGCATCTTGCGGTGATCGTCCTGCTCGGCGCGGTGTTCCTGGCCGGAAAAGCTGCCGGCGTGACGCCGCGCGAACCGCCGCGGTTCTCCGGGGTGGCGTTGCTCTGTCATTTGTTGCTGGTGCAGGGCTGGGGAACGCTGAACCATTGGGCGTGGAACTATCCCTCCTGGTCGATCAGCACCGAATGGGCCGGCTATCTCATGTTTCCGCTGTTGATTGCGGCCTCCAGGACATTTTACCAGGCAGCCTTCGTGATTTCCCTTCCCCTCTGTTTCATGGTTCTGGCCCTCGTCGCCGAAGTGTTCGGCGGGCTCAATCTGACCTTTGGCGCCTCCTTGCTGCGGTTTTTCCCGGAATTCGTCGCCGGCATGGCAACAGCGGTCTTCATCCCCATCATCGCCGACGCAGCGCCCAACCGGATGATCGCCCTCATCGGTGGTCTCGTTGCGCTCTTCTTTGCGGCCACCGGCCACGATGCCATGACCGTTCTCGGGCTCTGGCTGATGTTGTTCGGTTTTGGCATGCAGGGAGACGCCGGCCTGCCGGCTTGTCTCGGCGCCATTCGCCCGCTGCGGGCCATGGGCGTGTTGTCCTATGCGTTCTACATGAGTTTTGCGCCGGCCGAACTGATGACCGCGCAGCTGTTCCGGCATCTCGGCATCGTCCGCGCAGCGGCGCCGCTCGCGGTTGCGGGGACGCTGGTGGCACTCACTGCGGGCCTCGCCGTGCTGTTGCACCTGCTTGTCGAGAAGCCCGCGCGGATCGCCTTCAACCGCGGTTTGGACCCTGAACGCGCGGCGGCTCTGGCCGAGGGCAGCGTGGCGCTGTAATCAGGCTTCCGACCCCAACCGATCAGGACTCATCATGCGTCTTTCCCGCTCGCTCATTCCCACTCTCAAGGAAACGCCCGCCGAAGCGCAGATCGTCTCGCACCGGCTGATGCTGCGCGCCGGGTTGATCCGCCAGCAATCGGCCGGCATCTATGCCTGGCTGCCGGCGGGGCTGCGGGTGCTGCATAACATCGCCAACATCGTTCGCGAGGAACAGGCTCGCGCCGGCGCGCAGGAAATCCTGATGCCGACGATCCAGTCCGCCGAACTCTGGCGGGAAAGCGGGCGCTACGATGCGTATGGCCCGGAGATGCTGCGCATCCGCGACCGTCACGATCGCGAGATGCTCTACGGCCCGACCAACGAGGAAATGCTGACCGCGATCATGCGCGATTCGGTGCAGTCCTACCGCGACCTGCCGCAGATGCTCTACCAGATCCAGTGGAAATTCCGCGACGAGGTGCGTCCGCGCTTCGGCGTGCTGCGCGGACGCGAATTCTTCATGAAGGACGGCTACAGCTTCGATCTCGATTATGAGGGCGCGGTCGAAAGCTACCGGCGGATGATGCTGGCCTATATGCGGACCTTCAAGCGCATGGGCGTGCGCGCAGTGCCGATGCGCGCCGATACCGGCCCGATCGGTGGCAATCTCTCGCATGAATTCCACATCTTGGCGCCGACCGGCGAAAGCGGTGTGTTCTACGATTCGAGCTTCGAGACGATCGAACTCGGTGATGATGCCTATGACTACGAGGCCCGCGCCGATCTCGACGCGTTTTTCGACCGCATGACCTCGCTCTATGCCGCGACCGACGAGAAGCACGACGAGGCCGCCTGGGCGAAAGTGCCCGAGGATCGGCGCCGCGAGGGCAGGGGGATCGAGGTTGGCCAGATCTTCTATTTCGGCACCAAATACAGCCAGGCGATGAATTTCGCCGTGGTCGGGCCGGACGGCGCGCGCGTGCATCCCGAAATGGGCAGCTACGGTATCGGCGTTTCACGGCTGACCGGTGCGATCATCGAGGCGAGCCATGACGAGGCGGGGATCATCTGGCCTGATGCGATCTCGCCATTCCGCGCCTCGATCCTCAATCTCCGCCAGGGCGATCAGGTGACCGACGCGCTCTGCGAGCGGATCTACGACGCCCTCGGCCGCGATGCGCTCTATGACGACCGCGAGGCCCGTGCGGGCGAGAAATTCGCCGATGCCGACCTGATGGGCCATCCCTGGCAGGTCATCGTCGGCCCGCGCGGCGCGGCGAAGGGCCAGGTCGAGCTCAAGCACCGCCGCACCGGCGAGCGCGCCGAACTCGACATCGATGCCGCCCTCGCGAAAGTGCGCGCCTGATGTTTTCCGCCTTCGAGCGTCGGGTCGCGTTCCGTTACCTCCGCGCCCGCAAGGGCGAGCGGTTCGTCTCGATCATCGCCATATTCTCGCTGATCGGCATTGCGCTCGGGGTGGCGACGCTGATCATCGTGATGAGCGTGATGAACGGTTTCCGGCAGGAATTGCTGGCGCAGATCCTCGGACTCAACGGCGATATCGGCGTCTACGGCGCCGGTCACAACATCACCCAATACGACGCGGCGGCCGGGCGGCTCGAAAAGATCCCGGGCGTGATCAGTGCCATCCCCATCGTGCAGGGTGAGGTTCTGATGACCGGGCCGCATGGTGGCGCGATCGGCGGGGTGGCGCGTGGCATCCAGCCTGGCGGGCTGGCGAAGCTGCGAACCGTCTCGCATCATATCGTCGCCGGCTCGCTGAAGGATTTCACCGGCGGCGATATCGCGATCGGCGCCGGCGTCGCCAGCCAACTCGGCATTTCACGCGGTGGCGCCATCACCCTCGTGCTGCCGCAGGGCGATGCCACCATCATCGGCACCATCCCGCGCATCCAGAGTTTTCATGTCAGCGCGATATTCCGCACCGGCATGGCGCAATACGATTCCAGCTTCGTCTTCCTGCCGCTCGCCTCGGCGCAGACGCTCTTCCGCGCGCAGGACGCCGCGACGCAGATCCAGCTTTTCGTGAAGAACCCCGACAATACCGCCCCGATCAAGGCCGCCATCCCGAAGGCGATGGGCGGCGCACCGGTCAACGTGGTGGACTGGCAGGACAGCAACAACGCCTTCTTCGCGGCGGTCAATGTCGAGCGGAACGTGATGTTCCTGATCCTTACCCTGATCATTGTCGTTGCCGTGTTCAACGTGGTGTCCTCGATGATCATGATGGTGAAGGACAAGACCGCCGATATCGCCATCCTGCGCACGATGGGGGCGACTTCTGGCTCGATCATGCGGATTTTCTTCATGGTCGGCGCGTCGGTCGGCGTGATCGGCACGATCGCCGGCTTCGGGCTCGGCGTTGTCTTTTGCGCGTATATCGAGCAGATCCGCCAGTTCGTGCAGGGGCTGACCGGCACGCAGCTCTTCAACCCGACGGTCTATTACCTTGAATCCCTGCCGGCGAAACTGGTCTGGAGCCAGGTGGTCGAGGTCGTGGTGATCGCCATCGGCCTGTCCTTCGTCGCCACGCTCTATCCGAGCTGGCGGGCCGCGCGAACCGATCCGGTGGAGGCGTTGCGCCATGAGTGAGGTTCTGAAACTCGAGGGTGTCGTCCGCACCTTTCATGGCGAGGGCGAGGATCTGCACATCCTGCGTGGCGCCGATCTTTCGCTGCGCAACGGCGAGATCGTCGCACTCGTCGCCCCTTCCGGTTCCGGCAAATCCACCCTGCTGCACCTCGCCGGGCTTCTGGAGAAGCCCGATGCCGGCACCATCCGGATCGGCGGGATCGATACCGCCCGCCTGTCGGATTCCGAAAAGACCACGCTCCGCCGCAATGAAATCGGCTTCGTCTACCAGGCGCATCATCTGCTGGCGGAATTCACCGCGCTGGAAAACGCGGCACTGCCGCAGCTCATCGCGGGGCGCGCCCGCAAGGATGCCGAGGCCCGCGCGGCACATCTGCTCGAGGCGTTCGGCCTTGCTGCGCGCGCGCAGCATCTGCCGGGCAAGCTCTCGGGCGGCGAGCGCCAGCGCGTTGCCATTGCGCGCGCCATGGCGAACGCACCGAAGCTCCTGCTCGCCGACGAGCCGACCGGCAATCTCGATGTTGCCACCGCTGATCTCGTCTTTGGCGAATTGCTGCGGGTGGTGCGGCATGAAAACATCGCGGCGCTGATCGCCACCCACAATCCCGATCTTGCGGCACGCATGGATCGCGTGGTGATGCTGCGCGATGGCCATCTCGTCGATGGCTGAACAACAAGGGGAGACACCGTCAATGGCAGAACTCGACAGCAGCGCCGCCACGGCGCTTGAGCTCATCCGTGCCGCGGGCCGCCCGCCGGCCGACCAGTTGAGCCCGGCCGAAGCGCGGATCGGCTACCTGCAGGCGCGCGGCGCCCTTTCGCCCCAGCCTCCGGCAATCACGCAGGTGCGCGATCTCGACGCCCAGGGCCGCAACGGCGCCATCCCTCTCCGCCTCTATCGCGATGGGGACGATGCCACCGCGCGCGGCTGCCTCGTGTATTTCCACGGTGGCGGCTGGGTGATCGGCGATCGCGACACGCATGACGTTGTCTGCCGGCAGATCGCGCAGCGCAGTCGCGCGGTGGTCATCTCGGTCGATTATCGGCTCGGCCCTGAACACAAATTCCCCGCCGCCGTCGAGGATGCGATCGACGCCACGGCCTGGGTCGCGACCCATGCCGATGCACTCGGCATCGACGCGAAGCGCCTCGCCGTCGGCGGCGACAGCGCGGGCGGCAACCTCGCCGCCGTCGTCGCGATCGACGCGCGCGACAATGCCGGCCCTGCCATCGCGCTTCAGGCGCTGGTCTATCCCTCGACCGACATGCTGGGCTCGACCGCGAGCCACGAGGCCTTCGGCGAGAACTACATGCTGACGAAAGCGATGATGACCTATTTCCGCGCCCACTACCTCCGCTCGGAGGCAGACAAGGCGGACTGGCGGGCCTCGCCGATGCGTGCCGCCCGGCATGACCGCCTGCCGCCGGCTCTGGTCATCACGGCCGGCTTCGATCCGCTGCGCGACGAGGGCGAAGCCTATGCGCGACATCTTGCGGAAATCGGAATTGCGGTCACGCTGCGGCGCTTTCCAGGGCAGATCCACGGCTTCCTGACGATGGGCCGGGTCATTCCCGAAGCCGGCGAGGCGGTTGGCGAAATCGTCGCGGCGATGGCGGCCCGTGGCATCTGACGTAACCGAGAGGCCGCGCGGACGCTGGCGCGGTCTCGTCTTCCGCGGCTACGACATCGCGGTGGACGCGGTCATCCTCGGTGTCATCCCGCTGATGCTCGTCGCCCTCGCCTTCGCGTTCCTCGAGGCGGTCGCCAGCACGATCCATCTCTTTCCCGATTTCCGGGCCGAGACGATGGACACATTCACCCTTCGCGTGCTGGTCGAGCAGATCCTCGACGTCGTCATCCTCATCGAGCTGTTCAACACCTTCATGGATTATGCGCGCACCAGGCGCATCAGGTTGTCGACGCTGCTCGACGTGACGATCGTCTTTTCCCTCCGCGAGGTGCTGATCAAGCTCTATGGCCAGAAATTCTCGGCCGAAGATATCCTGACACTCGTCGTCGTCATCATCGTGCTGGTGATCGCGCGCAGCATCACGATGAGGTTTTCGCCCCATCAGCAGCCTCGCGCCTGAGTTCGAGGTCGAGCCATTCGGCCTCGAGCGCGGCGAGCCGCTCCTGTACCCCGCCTACGGTTTCGCTGGCCTTGCGGAACCCGTCAGGGTCGCGGGTAAAGAAATTGGCATCGGCGAGGCGTGCCTCGTGCTTGGCGATTTCGGCCTGAAGCCCCTCCATCTCGCCTTCGAGCTGCTTCAGCCGGTGCCGGTCGCGGAAGGAAAACGCCGAAGCCGCGGCCTTGGGCTTGGGTGGCGTCGCGGCTTGCTTGCGCGGCGTTGCCTCGCGCGTCTCACGCGTGCCGCGCTGGGCCAGCATGTCCGCATAGCCGCCGGCATATTCAACCCATCGCCCGTCACCTTCCGCCGCGAGCGTGGAGGTCGCGATGCGGTCGAGAAAGTCGCGATCGTGGCTGACCAGCAGCACCGTGCCAGCATAGTCGGACAGCATGTCCTGCAGGATGTCGAGTGTTTCGAGGTCGAGATCGTTGGTTGGTTCGTCGAGGATCAGCAGGTTCGAGGGCCGCGCCATCGCGCAGGCCAGCAGCAGCCGGCCGCGCTCGCCGCCCGAGAGCGTGCCGACCGGCGTGCGCGCCTGTTCGGGGCGGAAAAGGAAATCCTTCATGTAGCCAACGACATGACGAAACTGCCCGCCGACCTCGACCATGTCACTCCCGCCGCCGGTCAGCGTGTCGGCCAGTGTGCGGGCAGGGTCGAGGGCGGCGCGCTGCTGGTCGAGCGTCGCCACGGCCAGGTTGGTGCCCTGGGTGATCGTGCCTGTGTCCGGCTCGATCTGCCCGGTCAGCAGCCGGAGCAGCGTGGTCTTGCCGGCACCGTTCGGCCCGACGATGCCGAGCCGGTCGCCGCGCAGCACCCGCAGCGTCAGGTCGCGGATCACGCAGCGCTCGCCGAAGGATTTCGTAACGTTCTCGGCATCGACGACGATCTTGCCGGAGAGTGTCGCGGCACTCGTCGTCACGTTCATCTCCCTCGCCTCGCGCCGCTCCTCGCGCTTGCGGGTCCGCAGGGCAGCGAGTTCGGCAACGCGGCGGACATTGCGCTTGCGCCGCGCCGTCACGCCATAGCGCATCCAGTCTTCCTCGCGCACGATGGCGCGGGAGAGCTTCTGCGCGTCGCGCTCTTCCTGTTCGAACACCTCGTCGCGCCAGGCCTCGAAATGCGAGAAGCCGCGATCGATCCGGCTGGTCCGGCCGCGATCGAGCCAGACGATGCTGCGTGTCACCGTCTCCAGCAATCGCCTGTCATGGCTGATCAGCACGATGCCGGCGCGCGAGGCCTTCAGTTCGGCCTCCAGCCATTCGATCGCCGGCAGGTCGAGATGGTTGGTCGGTTCGTCGAGCAGCAGTACGTCGGGCTCCGGCGCCAGCACCTTGGCCAGCGCGGCCCGGCGCGCCTCGCCGCCGGACAGGCGGGCGGTGCTCTCGGCGCCGGTCAGCCCGAGCCGATCGAGGCAGGCGCGGGCCCGGTGCCCGTCCACGTCCGGATCGAGACCGTCGAACACGTAATCGAGCACGGTCGGGAAGCGGGTGAGGTCCGGCTCCTGCGGCAGGTAGCGCAGGGTGGCGCCGGGCTGCAGGAACCGTGTGCCGGAATCGGCCTCTGCCAGACCCGCTGCGATTTTCAGCAGGGTGGACTTGCCCGATCCGTTGCGCCCGACCAGGCAGATGCGCTCGCCTGCGGCAATGCCGATTTCCGCGCCATCCAGCAGCGGTGCGCCGCCGAGCGAGAGCCTTATGTCTTGCAGGTTGAGCAGGGGAGGGGCCATGCGCGCCTTGTGGCCAATCGCGGATCGCATGGCAAGCGAGCGCCGATCGGAGTATGAGAGCGCCGTCATGATCCGCCTGACCGAAATCCGCCTGCCGCTCGACCACACCCCCGACGCCCTGCGCGATGCGGTGCTTGCCCGCCTTGGCATCGGTGAGGCGGCGTTGCGCGGCTTCACCGTGTTCCGCCGCGCCGTTGATGCCCGGCGCAAGGCCGCGATCGTCCTGACCTATACGATCGACGTCGAAGCCGAGGACGAGGCGGAGCTTCTCGTACCGGCTTCCGCAATCCCGCCCGCCGGCGCGCCGGCCCATCGTTATTGGCACCGGTCCCTGCGGCATCTTTGCCGCCCTCATCCTCGCCCAGGCAGGGCTGCGCCCGCTGATCCTCGAACGCGGCAAGGTGGTGCGTGAACGCACGAAGGATACCTGGGCGCTCTGGCGCCGCGGCGTGCTGACGCCCGAATCCAACGTCCAGTTCGGCGAGGGCGGGGCAGGAACGTTCTCCGACGGCAAGCTCTACAGCCAGATCAGCGATCCCAACCATCTCGGCCGCAAGGTGCTGACCGAATTCGTCGCCGCCGGCGCGCCCGAGGAAATCCTCTACGTCGCGCATCCGCATATCGGCACGTTCCGCCTCGTTGGCATGGTCGAGACCATGCGTGCGACGATCGAGCGGCTCGGCGGGGAATACCGTTTCGGCGCGAAGGTGACCGACCTTGTCATCGACACCGCCGGCGACGGCCGCCAGGTGCGCGGCGTGGTGCTGGAGTCCGGCGAGACGATCGAGACCGACCACGTCATTCTCGCCATCGGCCATTCCTCGCGCGACACCTTCGCCATGCTGCGCGACCGCGGCGTTCATCTGGACAAGAAACCCTTCGCCATCGGCTTCCGCATCGAGCATCCGCAATCGGTGATCGACCGTGCCCGCTATGGCGATCATGCGGGCCACAAGCTGCTCGGCGCTGCCGACTACAAGCTGGTGCATCACGCGAAAAACGGCCGTAGCGCCTACAGTTTCTGCATGTGCCCCGGCGGCACCGTGGTCGCCGCCACGTCTGAGCCCGGGCGCGTCGTGACCAACGGCATGAGCCAGTATTCGCGCAACGAGCGCAACGCCAATGCCGGGATCGTGGTTGGCATTTCGCCGGAGGATTTTCCGGGCGATGTTCTGGCCGGCGTCGAGTTGCAGCGCCGTCTCGAAACGGCAGCCTATGTGGCGGGTGGATCGAACTACAACGCGCCGGGGCAACTCGTCGGCGATTTTCTGGCCGGCCGCGCCTCGACGGATTTCGGTGCCGTGATCCCGTCCTACCGGCCCGGCGTCACCCTCACCGACCTGTCGGCACTGCTCCCGGATTACGCCATCGAGGCAATCCGCGAGGCTTTGCCCGCATTCGGGCGAAAAATTCCCGGCTTCGACCGTGACGATGCGGTGCTGACCGGTATCGAAACCCGCACCTCGGCGCCCATCCGCATCACCCGTGGGGCTGATGGCCAGAGCCTCAACACGCGCGGCCTGTTTCCCGCCGGCGAAGGCGCGGGCTATGCCGGCGGCATTCTCTCGGCGGGGGTCGATGGTATCCGCGCTGCCGAGGCTGTTGCCCGCAGCCTCGGCTGAGGCGGCGTTACCCTGCCGAAAGGGCTCTACCGGCCGAGAGCCCGGCGCACGCCCTGCAATGCGGTCAGCAGCGCCGAACTGCGCGAGACGCAATAACGCGGCACGACATTGCCGCCAAATCCGCTCAGCATCAGATGGTTTGGCAGCGCGCCATCCACCACGTGGATATTGTCCATGTCGAAGATGCGATTCGCCGCTGCCGCATCCTGAATGGCGCGCCAGATCAGCAGGTTGATGGCACCGAAATGGGCTGACGTGTCCCGTGCCGACATGAAGTAGAACTCACGGCGCTTGCACCAGACCGTCAGGATTGCGGCCTCCGGAGTATTGTCGGGCCTGATCGCGGCCAGCACCCGCCCGCGCCGGCGCCGCAGAACCTCGCCTGCCAGCGCCGCCAGCGTCGCGTCATCGTAATGGTTCCTGCGGTCGTTCCGGCGCAGGCAATCCCTGTAGAAATCGAGGAAGCGCCCCGGTTCGTCCCACGCCGTCACGGTCAGCCTGTCGCCCCCGCGGCGAATGGCATTGCGGGTCTTGTCCCGCATCGCCTTCCACAATTGCTCTTCCGGGCGCGGCGCAATTTCGACCGACCATTGCACTGTGCTCAGAAATCCCGCCTTGTCGAACGCCAGCGTATTGGCGGTTTCCGGATGCAGCCTGAACCAGACATGCGCAGCCTTGGGAAGCTGGGCGATCAACTGGCTGCAAATCTCGATACCCTTCGTCGATTTGACGGCCCCGGGGGGATCGAACTCCGCAGCGATCGCCGGGCCCAGGCAGTGCGTGAGATCGGGAATCCGCACGACGTCGAAGCTGCGCGCCCGGCGCTGGACAACAAAGGGCAACCGCCCCGCAAGACGTCCGCCGGATTCGACGATGACCTCTCCGAACGTTCCGCCTGAAGCGGCTTCGAGCCACCATGGTTCGTGGAACACGGTAGGGGATAACGCGGAGGTTCCCGATACGGTGCCGCTCACGCCAAGATCCATGATTTTCCTCCTCGGAAAATCAATAGGCGTGGTCGCGGACGTTAGCGATGTTTCAGTTTGTCAACAATAATGAATGTTCGCATATTGAAATATGTATGAATAGTTAATGAATATCAGCGTGAACGAAGAGAGAAAATCACATGTTCACCGGAATGGACATACTAACATCAAGCAAATGTGATTATCGAGATTGTCCGAAACAAGCCGGGTTCGCCACTCCTGCCGGGCTGGCCGGCCAGCAGACATCTTCTTTCAGGAAGCTGGTAAATAATCATCCAAAGGCCGCGCGTGTTCCGTCTCGGCATCAGTCAGCGGCTAGAGCACGTTCCGATCCTTTTGGATCGGATGTCATGCTCTATCATACTGATAAACCGAGTATCTTTATCCGATCAGATGATTCCATCTGATCGGATGATGCTCTAGGCCGCTCAGATCTGGTCGCGGAGCGTCACGATCACTGGGACATGGTCGGAAGGTTGCGGCTTGTCCCGCTCCTCGCGCGCGACACGCACCGCGTCGAGCCGTTCTGCCACCCGCGGCGAGAGCAGCGCATGGTCGATCCGCAGCCCGCGGTCGCGCTGCCAGGCGCCGGCCTGATAGTCCCAGAACGTGTAAAGCGTTTCGTCCGGATGCAGCGCCCGCAGCGCATCGGTCAGGCCAAGCCAGATCAGTGCGCGGAACGCTGCCCGGGTTTCCGGACGCACCAGCGCATCATCCGCCGGCAGCGCGCCTTTGGCGAGATCGGCATCGGTCGGGCAGACATTGTAATCGCCGGCCAGGATGAAATCGCGATCATGCTCAAGCAGGGAGGCGGCGTGAAGGCGCAGCTTTTCCATCCAGTCGAGCTTGCCGGCGAAACCCTCGGCGCCACCGGAGTTGCCGTTGGGCAAATAAAGATTGCCGACCAGCAGCCCCCTGGTCTCGATCTCGATGAACCGCGCCGCAGCGTCCTCCGCCTCGCCGGGCAGGCGGCGATGCCTCACCGTTACCGCCTCGCGCGAGAGCACCGCAACGCCGTTATACGCCTTCTGCCCGACGATCTCGGCGTGGTATCCCTCCGCCTCGAAGATTGCGGCGGGAAACTGCGCCGCCTCGCACTTGATTTCCTGCAGCAGCAGCAGATCCGGCTGCTCGCGCTTGAGGAAGTCAGCGACAAGCCCGGCCCGCGTGCGCGCCGAGTTGACGTTCCAGGTTGCGATCCGCACGCCGCGCTCAGTCGACCGAGAAGGACGAGCCGCAGCCGCAGGACGAGGTCGCGTTCGGGTTGCCGACGGCGAAATAGGCGCCCATCAGCGTGTCCTTGAAATCAAGCTCGGCGCCGTCCAGCAGGTCGAGGCTCGCGGGGTCGACGATCACCTTCGCGCCGCCGCGCTCGAACACCACGTCATCGGCTGCCACCTCGCGGGTGAGATCGAACTTGTATTGAAACCCGTTACAGCCGCCCGCCAGAACTTCGACCCGCAGGGCCGAATCGGGGTTTTCCGCCGCAACGATGGCGGCAATCCGCGCCGCCGCCGCCTCACTGATCCGGAACCGGTCCATCGTCTCGCTCATGGAGGGGAATATAGGCGCTCATCCGCCGGATCGCCAGCGTCGCTTGGACAAGCCTGCGCTCTCCTAGTAAGCCGGGGCCATGTCACTCGCCCCCTATGCCGCCCGCGCCGGGGCCTCGCGCGGCCGCCAGCATCCCGAACCCGAAAGCGCGACCCGCTCCCCCTTCGCGCGCGACCGCGACCGCGTGCTGCATTCGGCCGCCTTCCGCACATTGCAATACAAGACGCAGGTCTTCGTGATCCACGAGGGCGATTTCTATCGCACGAGGCTGACCCATAGTCTGGAAGTGGCGCAGATCGCCCGCAGCATCGCCCGCGGCCTCCGGCTCGACGAGGACCTGACCGAAACCCTCGCCCTTGCGCACGATCTCGGCCACCCGCCCTTCGGCCATGCCGGCGAGGCCGGGCTGAACGATGCGCTCGGCGAGCATGGCGGCTTCGATCACAACGCCCAGAGTCTGCGCACCGTCACCCTGCTGGAGCGCCGCTATGCCGGGTTCGACGGTCTGAATCTCACCTGGGAGTCGCTCGAAGGCCTCGCCAAGCATAACGGCCCGCTGACCGCGCCACCCGCCTATATCGCCGCCTTCGATGCCGCCTATCCGCTCGATCTCGCCCGCCAGGCCTCGGCCGAGGCGCAGGTCGCCGCTCTCGCGGACGATATCGCCTATCACGCCCATGACATCGATGACGGGCTGCGTGCCGGCCTGTTCACGGCGGACGATCTTGCCGCTGTGCCGATCATCGGCGCCACCCTGGCAGAGGCCCGCGCCCTGACGGCCGACCCGGTCCGCATCCGCGCCCATGCCGTGCGGCAGATGATCGGCGTGCTGGTCAGCGGCGCGCTGGCCGAAAGCCGCCGCCGGATCGCCGCCCTCGCACCCGCCGATTCCGACGCGGTGCGCGCTTGCCCCGACCCGGTGATCGGCTTCGCGCCGGAGCTTGCGGCAGAGAATGCCGAAATCCGCCGCTTCCTGTACGCGCGGATGTATCGCCAGTGGCGCGTCAACCGGATGACCCACAAGGTCGAGCTCGTGGTGCGCGACATGGCCCGCCTGCTGCTCGCCCGGCCGGACCTGCTGCCCGATGACTGGCGCAACGCCGCCGGCGCGCCGCGCAGCATGGCGGCGGCCGAGGCGGTGCGCGACTATATCGCCGGCATGACCGACCGCGCCGCGCTCGACGAGCATCGCCGCCTGACCGACCCCCATTCTCCCGCCTGAGGTTTCCGCATGTCCCACAACATCTTCACCGCCCTGCGCCGGCTGATCCTCGCCGAGATGGCGCGTCTGTTCCCGGCCCTCGATGCGGAGGTGCAGGCGCGGATCGAGGTGTCGCCGACGCGCGAGGCAGCGCATGGCGACATGGCGACCAATGCCGCGCTGATCGCCGCCAAGCCGCTCGGTCGCCCGCCGCGCGAGATCGCCGCGGCCCTCGCCGCGGCGCTTGCGGCGCTGCCGGACATTGCGAAGGCCGAGCCTGCCGGACCCGGCTTCGTCAACCTGACCCTGGCCGATCCGGTCTGGCACGCCGAGATCGCCGCCATCCTGCGCGCCGGCGAAACCTTCGGCGCGAGCGCGATGGGGCAGGGGCGGCGCGTCAATGTCGAATACGTCTCCGCCAACCCGACCGGCCCGCTCACCGTCGGCCATTGCCGGGGCGCCGTGGTGGGCGACGCTCTGGCCTCGCTGCTGGCCAAGGCCGGGTATGATGTCACCCGCGAATACTACATCAACGATGCCGGCGCGCAGGTCACCGCACTCGCCTGGTCGGTCTACTGGCGCTATTTGCAGGCCCTCGGCACTCAACTCACCGAGCCGGATTTTGCCGCGGCGACCCCGACCGGCCTGCAATATCCGGGTGATTACCTGGTCCCGGTGGCGGAGACGCTGGTCGCCGCCCATGGCGATGCGCTTGCCGGCCCCGGCCTGTCCATCGCCCCCGCCGAGGCCTGGCTCGACACCGTCCGCCGCCACGCGATCGAGTCGATGATGGCGCTGATCCGTGAGGATCTCGCCGCCCTGAACGTCCGCCAGGACGTCTTCACCAGCGAGGCGGCGCTGATCGCCGCGGGCGGCGTGGAGCGCGCCGAGGCGATCCTGCGCGGGCAGGACCTGCTCTACGAGGGCGTGCTTGAGCCGCCGAAAGGCAAGACGCCGGAAGATTGGGAGCCGCGCGAGCAGACACTGTTCCGCGCCACCGGCTTCGGCGATGATGTCGATCGCCCGGTGCGCAAGTCGGACGGCTCGAATACCTATTTCTTCAACGACATCGCCAACCATGCCGACAAGATGGCCCGCGGCTTCGATACGATGATCGATGTCTGGGGGGCCGATCACGGCGGCTACGTCAAGCGGATGCAGGCGGCGGTGAAGGCGCTCGCCGCCGGGCGCGACGCCTCGCTCGACATCGTGCTCTGCCAGATCGTCCGCGTGATGAAGGACGGCACGCCGATGCGCATGTCGAAACGCGCCGGCACCTATATCGAGCTGCGGGACCTGATCGACGCGGTGGGGCCGGATGTGGTCCGCTTCATCATGCTGATGCGCAAATCCGACGCGCAGATGGAGTTCGATCTCGATGCCGCGGTGGCGCAGACGCGGGAAAACCCGGTTTTCTACGTGCAATATGCCCATGCCCGGTGCCGCTCGGTGCTGCGCGCCGCAGCCGAGATGCCCGAACTCGGCGAGACCGCCGATGCCGCCCTCGCGGAGGCCGCGCTCGACAGCCTGACTGCGCCCGAGGAACTGGCGCTGGTCCGCCGCCTCGCCGCCTGGCCACGCCTCGTCGAATCGGCAGCACAGGCACGCGAGCCGCACCGAATCGGATTTTTCCTGTATGATCTCGCTGGTGATTTCCATGCGCTGTGGAATGCTGGCCGTGCCGATACAACATTGCGCTTCATTCAGGCCGAGGCGGCCGAGGCCAGCCGGGCGCGGCTCGCGCTGGTGGCGGCAACCGCGGTGGTCATCCGCTCCGGCCTCGCCGTGATGGGCGTTGCCCCGGTCGAGGAGATGCGCTGAGCGGCACCGGCCGCCCGGAGAGATGATGGACCGACAGGATTACGAAGACGAGATCGACATTCCGCCCTATGCCGTGCGGCGTCCGCCCACGCGCGGGTTCGATCCTGAAATGCGCAGGATCGCGCTCATCGCCGGCGGCTTCGCCGGGGCGATCGTCCTCGTCGCGCTGATCTGGGGTGGCGTGCGTCCGCGTCTCGGCCCGCCGCCTGTGATCAAACCGCCGCCGGGGCCGATGCGGACGGCGCCTTCCAATCCAGGCGGTCTTCAGGTGCCCGGCGCAAACGAGCAGATCATGTCCGGCACCACGGCGTCCGGCCCGCCCCAGCTCGCGCCGCCGACACCCCAGCCTGATTTCTCCAAGCTCGCCGCCGAGGCGAAGCCGGTGCAACCTGCACCCAAATCCGCTGCCTCCTCCAGTTCTGCGGCTGCCCCCTCGGCACCCTCCGGGTCGCCCGAGCCCAGTTCGGCGGTGGCGCTGCCGCCACCGCCACCGCTGCCGTCGGCAAACCCCGCACTTGAAGCGAAAACCGCTGCCACACCACCCGCGGAGGCACCACCTGCCGCCCCGCCGGCTGCTGCAGCAGCCGCCGCGCCGAACCGGCAGATCGGCAAGGCGATGCCGACGATCATTCCACCGAAACAGGCCGCCAGTGCCGGTCCGCATGACATCCAGCTCGGCGCCCTCGTCTCGATGGCGAAGGCCAACGAGGCCTGGCAGATTCTGCTCGCCCGCGTGCCCGACCTGCTGGCCGGCCGCAGCCCTGTGGTGGTGCCCGGGACGGTGAACGGGCAGACCTTCTACCGGCTGCGCCTTGGCGGCTTTGCCAGCGCCGCTGACGCTGCCGCCTTCTGCGACCGGCTCAAGGCGCGCCATGTCGCCTGCTACGTTCCGCCGAAGTGAGACATCGACCATGAAGGCCGCCATACTCGGCATCGCCGGCACTACCCTTGCGCGGGAGGAACGCGCGCTGTTCGCCGAGCATCCGCCGGCGGGCGTGATTTTGTTCGGCCGCAACATCGTCGATCCCGCCCAGCTGCGCGACCTCGTGGCCGCCCTGCGCGAGGCACTCCCCGCGGAGGCGGTGCTGATGGTCGACCAGGAAGGCGGCCGCGTGGCCCGGCTGCGCGCGCCGCACTGGCCCGAGCTGCCACCCGCCGCCCGACTGGGCGCAATGTTCGCCGCTGACCCGGACGCCGCCCGCAACGCCGCCCGCGCCCACGGCGCCGCGATCGGCGCGATGGCCCGCGAGGCGGGGTTCGACGTTGTCGCCGCGCCGGTGCTCGATGTCCCGGTTCCGGGCGCGCATGACGTGATCGGCGATCGCGCGATCGCCGCCGACCCCGCCGTGGTCGGTGCGTTGGGGGCTGACATCGCCTGGGGTCTGATATTCCAGGGCGTCGTGCCGGTGATGAAGCACATGCCTGGCCACGGCCGGGCGGGGCTCGACAGCCATCACGGCTTGCCGCGCGTGACCGCTGTGGAACTCGATGCCGATATCGCGCCCTTCGCGGCAAATCGCGACCTGCCCTGGGGCATGACCGCGCATATTCTCTACGAGGCGCTCGACCCGGCCAATCCGGCGACATTCTCGCGCCGGATCATCGAGGACGTCATTCGCGGGCGGATCGGCTTCCACGGCATCCTGGTCAGCGACGACCTCGCGATGGGCGCGCTCGACGGCACGCCTGACTCCCGCGCCCTGCGCGCGCTTGCCGCCGGCTGCGACCTCGCGCTCTATTGTCCCGGCGAGTTCACCGCCAACCGCGCGGTGCTCGAAGCCGTGCCGGATCTCGACAAGGCGCTGATCCCCCGCCTGAAACTGACGGCGGCGCCATGATCCAGAACCCCATCCTATCGGTGGCGATCAGCGTGCTCGCCGCGATTCCGGCGATCGTGCTGCATGAACTCGCGCATGGCTACGCCGCGCTCGCTCTGGGCGACCGGACGGCAAGGCACGCCGGGCGGCTCTCGTTCAATCCGCTGCGTCATGTCGACCGGTTCGGCACCGTGATCCTGCCGCTGTTTCTCATTGCCAGCCAACTCCTGACCATCGGGCGGATCGACTTCATGTTCGGCTGGGCGAAGCCGGTTCCGGTCGACCCGACCGGTTTCCGCGATCCGCGGCGCGGCATGGCGATCGTCGCCGCCGCTGGCCCGCTGTCGAATTTCATCCTGGCCCTTGCCGCGGCCTTCGCCATCGCCGCCTTCGGGACTGTGCCGGTGCTTGGCGATTTCCTGCTCTATTTCCTGCTCTTCAACATCGTCCTCGGCCTGTTCAACCTGCTGCCGCTGCCGCCGTTCGATGGCGGGCGGATCGCCGTCGGCCTGCTGCCGCTGCCCGTCGCCCGGATGCTCGCCCGCGTCGAGCGGCTCGGCATCCTGCTCATCCTCTCGGTGATCTTTGTCCTGCCCGCGCTGCTCGGCCAGTTCGGCATCCGCTTCAACCCGGTATCGGACGCGCTCGGCCTTTGGGTGCCGCGCGTCGCCACGTGGTTCCTCCACCTTGCTGGCGTCAATGCCGGATTCTGACCCCGGCCCGCAGCCCGAACCCCTCGAAGCTTTCATCGTCCGCTTCGAAGGGTTCGAGGGACCGCTCGACCTGCTGCTGGAACTCGCCCGCAGCCAGAAGGTCGATCTCGCCAATGTCTCGATCCTCGCCCTCGTCGAACAATATCTCGCGATCGTCGAGGGAGCACGGCGGGTACGGCTGGAACTCGCGGCGGACTGGCTGGTCATGGCGGCCTGGCTTGCCTGGCTGAAATCCCGCCTGCTGCTGCCCGAAGACGAGACCGCCGCCGAGGAGGGCGAGATCGCCGCCGACGTTCTCGCCGCGCGCCTCCAGGCACTCGAGGCGATCCGCGAAGGGGCCGCCTGGCTCGGTGCCCGGCCACAGCTTGGCCACGACGTCTTTCCCCGCGGTGCGCCTGAGGATTTCACCGAGATCGACCGCTCGCGGCTGCGCGTCGACCTCACCTCGCTGCTGACAGCCTATCTCGCCGCCCGCCGCAGGTCCGGCGCGAAGCGGCAATACCGGCCGAAGCCGATGAATTTCTGGTCGGTGCAGCAGGCGCTGGAACGCCTGACCCGGCTGCTCGGCGCCACGCGGGACTGGACCGATCTCGCCGGCTTCCTGCCGCCCGAACTGCCCGATTCGCCCGAACCGCCGCTTGCCCGTCGCGCCGCCCTTTCCAGCACGTTGCTGGCCGGTCTCGAACTGGCCCGCGACGGCCAGCTCGCGCTCCGCCAGGAGCAGCCTTTCGGTCCCATCCAGATCCGCCCCGGCCCGGAGCCAGAACCCGACCATGAATGATACCGCCCCACCCAGCTCCAGCCCGCCCAGCTCCCGCCCACACGCTGAACGGCTGATCGAGGCGGTGATCTTCGCAAGCCGCGAACCGGTGCCGATGCGCACCCTTGCCACCCTGCTGCCCGAAGGCGTGGATCTCGACACCGTGCTGGCGACCCTCCGCGCCCGCCACGAGGGCGGCGGAATCGAACTCGTCGAGGCAGGGCAGGGGATGATGTTCCGCACCGCGCCGGATCTCGCGCCCTCACTTCGCCGAGTGGTAGAAATCCCCCGCCGCCTGCCGCGCGCGGCGATGGAAACGCTCGCCGTCATCGCCTATCACCAGCCGGTCACCCGTGCCGAGATCGAGGAGATCCGCGGCGTCAGCCTCTCGCAATCGGCGCTCGACGCGCTGCTGGAGGCCGATCTGGTCACCCCGGCCGGCCATCGCGAGGCGCCGGGCCGCCCGGCGCTCTGGGCGACAACGCCGCATTTCCTGGTCCAGTTCGGCCTCAAAACGCTGCGCGATCTGCCCAAGCGCAGCGATCTTCTGGTCGAACCGGCCAGCCCGGCCCCGGCCGATCCTTGACCTCGGGCGCAGGACTGCTAGCAGAGAGGCCGGTTTAAGCGGACGGATATGCTCGGATTTTCCTGGCCAGAGATTGGCGTGATTTTGATGGTGGCGCTTGTCGTCATCGGACCGAAAGACCTGCCGGTGGCGATCCGCACGGCAACCGCCGGGCTGCGCAAGATGCGCGGCCTCGCCAGCGAGTTCCAGGGCCATGTCCAGGAACTCATGCGCGAGGCCGATCTCGCCGATATCGGCAATGATCTGCGCAATCTCCGTAATTTCGATCTCGGCAGCACGATCGAGCGTCATGTCGACCCCGATGGCACCATTCGCAGCAGTTTCGACCCGATGGACGGCGACAGTTTTGCCGTTCCCTCGGCCGCCGATGCCGCGATCGAGGGGGCGGCGGATGACGAGTTGCCGCCCGACATGCCTGCTTTCGTCCCGCCTGACGCGGTGCGCGCCCGCCCGGTGCCCGCCTTCATTCCCCCCGGCACGCGACTCTGGTAGGGCTGCCGCATGACATCTGACGAGACCGAAACGCCGCAGAACGCGGACCCGATCAACGACAAGGAAATGCCGCTGCTCGACCATCTGGCCGAGTTGCGCCGCCGCCTGCTCTGGTCCGGCCTCGCCTTTCTCGCGGCCTTTCTCGTATCGTATTACTACGCACAGCCGATCTATCACTTCCTCGCCCAGCCGCTCGTCAACATCCTCAAGGAGCGAGGACAGAAGCCGGAACTCGTCTACACCGCGCTCTACGAAGCGTTCTTCACCTATGTGAAGGTCGCGATCTTCGCCGCCGCGTTCATTTCCTTCCCGGTCATCGCCTCGCAGATCTGGCTGTTCATCGCGCCTGGCCTGTACCGGTCGGAAAAACGTGCATTGCTGCCCTTCCTCATCGCCACCCCGGTGCTGTTTTTCGCCGGCGGTGCGTTGGCATATTATGTCATATTTCCAAACGCTTGGAAGTTTTTCCTAAGTTTTCAAACCAATCCGCACGACGCCAGTTTCCAGATCAACGTGCTGCCGCGCGTCTCCGACTATCTCAATCTGGTGATGAAGCTGATTTTCGCTTTCGGCATCTGCTTCGAGTTGCCGGTGCTGCTGACGCTGCTCGGCCGGGTCGGCATCGTCAACGCGGCGGCGCTGAAGAAATACCGCCGCTATGCCTATGTCGGCTGCTTCATCGTCGCGGCGATCCTCACGCCGCCCGATGTCTTCACCATGACCGGCCTCGCGGTGCCGCTGATCGCCCTGTTCGAGCTGTCGATCTTCGCGGTGAAGATGGTCGAGCCGAAAGCCGAGGTTTCAGAAGATGCATGACCTGAAAGCCATTCGCGACGATGCCGCGGCCTTTGCCGCCGCGATGCGCCGGCGCGGGATCACCGGTCCCGAATTCCCCGGTTATCCGGCCGAAGGGGCAGAGCACCCCATAATGGCGCTCGACCGTCAGCGGCGCGATGCCCAGACCGGGCTGCAAACCCACGAGACCCGCCGCAACGAACTTGCCCGCGCTATCGGGCAGGCCAAGCGCGGTGGCGAGGATACGACGGCCCTCGAAGCCGAAGGCGCCGCGCTGCGCCAGTCGATCGAGACAGCCAACGCCTATTTGGCGGAATCGGCGCGGAAGCTGGACGAGATGCTCGCTGTCCTGCCCAACATCCTCGACGCCGACGTGCCCGATGGCCCCGACGAGTCCGCCAATGCGGAGCAAAAGCAGGTTGGCGCGCCGCCCGCGTTCGATTTCGCGGCAAAGCAGCATTTCGAACTGGGCGAAGCTCTCGGCCTGATGGATTTCACCGGTGCTGCCAAGCTCGCCGGCGCCCGCTTCACGGTGCTGCGCGGCGATCTCGCCCGACTCGAACGCGCCCTCGGCCAGTTCATGCTCGACCTGCATGTGAGCGAGCATGGCTATACGGAGGTTTCGCCGCCGCTGCTCGTCAACGACGCGACGATGTACGGCACCGGCCAGCTCCCGAAATTCGCCGAGGACCTCTTCCGCACCACCGACGGGCGCTGGCTCATCCCGACCGCCGAGGTTCCGCTGACCAACCTCGCTGCCGGTGAGATTCTCGATGCCGCCAGCCTGCCGCTGCGCATGACGGCGCTGACCCCGTCGTTCCGCTCCGAGGCCGGCTCGGCCGGGCGCGACACCCGCGGAATGTTGCGCCAGCATCAATTCTGGAAGGTCGAGCTCGTCTCGCTCACCACGCCGGAGGCCAGCGCCGACGAGCACGAGCGGATGACACGCTGCGCCGAAACCGTGCTGGAGCGCCTCGGACTGCCCTATCGCCGTATGCTGCTCTGCTCCGGCGATACCGGTTTTTCTTCGGCCAAGACCTATGATCTAGAGGTCTGGATGCCGGGGCAGGGGACCTATCGCGAAATCTCCTCCTGCTCGAACTGCCGCGGCTTCCAGGCCCGCCGCATGAACGCCCGCTATCGTCCTGTCCAGACCGGCCCGAAACCGGCAAAGCCAGATTTCGTCCACACGCTGAACGGCTCCGGCGTTGCAACCGGCCGCGCCCTGATCGCGGTGATGGAGACGTATCAGAACGCCGATGGCTCGATCACGATTCCCGAAGCCCTGCGCCCCTATATGGGAGGGCGCGACCGGATCGGCTGACCTCGCAGCCTATTGACCGCGGCGGCCAGCCGCTCATATTCGATGCACAGAATATGAATGCACGAGGAGGCTGCGATGGCTCTGCGCCCCGAGATATTGCCGTTTTTCGACCCCGCGACGAGCACGATCAGCTACATCGTGGTCGACCCCGCGACATTGCGTGCCGCGATCATCGATTCGGTGCTCGACTACGATCCCAAGGCCGGCCGGGTTTCCACCAAATCCGCCGATGCGCTGATCGCCGCGGTACGCGAGCGCGCCCTCACCATCGACTGGATTCTCGAAACCCACGTTCATGCGGATCATTTCTCGGCAGCGCGCTACATTCAGCGCAGCCTGGGCGGAGGGGTGATCGGCATCGGCGATCAAATCGCGCCGGTACAGGAAAATTTCGCCGATATATTCGATCTAGGCCCCGATTTCCCTACGGATGGACGGCAATTCGACCATCTGTTCCGGGATGGCGAACGCTTTGCGATCGGCACGATCGAGGCAGAGGCCATCTATACTCCCGGCCATACGCCGGCCTGCATGTCCTATCATGTGGGCGATGCCGTCTTCGTGGGTGACACGCTGTTCCAGCCTGATTATGGCACCGCCCGCTGCGATTTTCCCGGCGGCGACGCCCACGCGCTCTATCGTTCTGTCCAGCGTCTCTACACCCTGCCGGATGAAACCCGGGTCTTTACCGCGCATGACTACCAGCCCGGCGGCCGCCCTCCGCAATGGGAGAGCACGATCGCGGAGCAGAAGGCAAAGAACCTGCAGATCAACGCCGGCATCGGCGAGGCGCAGTTCGTCGCCATGCGCGAGGCGCGGGATGCAACCCTCGCAGCCCCGGTACTGATCCTGCCATCGCTGCAGGTGAACATCCGTGGTGGCGACCTGCCGGACCCCGGGCCGAACGGACGGCGCTACCTCAAGATTCCGCTCAACACGCTCTGACGGCGAGGACCTGGCCGCATGCTGCTTCCCGTGCTCTTTCGCACGCGCTTCACTCCGCTGCCTGATCTCGCGGGCGGGCTGATGATCGGCGCCTCCGCCGCCCTACTCTGGGTCGGCATCGGCCGGATCGCCGGCATTACCGGTATCGCCGGCGACCTGATTCAGCGCAGCGGGCGGGAGTGGCGGCTCGCTTTCATCTCCGGCCTGGTGCTCGCCGGCCTGCTTGCCCGTGCCGCCGGTGCTGCGCCCGCCATCCATGTCGCCGCTGGTCTGCCGGTGATGATCGGCGCCGGCCTTCTGGTCGGTATCGGCACCGCACTCGGCGGCGGATGCACCTCCGGCCATGGCGTCTGCGGCCTCGCCCGCGTCTCGCCGCGCTCGATCGTGGCGACGCTGGTCTTCCTCGGCATCGCCGGCCTCGTGGTTTTCCTCACCCGTCATCTTGGAGCCGCCTGATGCGCCAGACCTTGGTCGCCCTCGCCGCTGGCCTGCTTTTTGGCGCCGGGCTTCTGCTCTCCCGCATGGTCGATCCCGCCAAGGTGCTCGGCTTTCTTGACATCGCCGGGCATTGGGACCCGAGCCTCGCCTTTGTCATGGGGGGTGGCGTGATCGTCGCGGCAGCCGGATTCGCTCTTGGCAAGCGCCTGGGCAAACCGCTGGCTGGCGGGCATTTTCCGCTGCTGCGGCGCAGCGGGATCACTCCGCGCCTTGCAGGCGGGGCCGCGATATTCGGGATCGGCTGGGGGCTGGCCGGTCTTTGCCTTGGCCGGGCCATAACCGCTCTGTCGCTCGACCCGCTAGCGATCTGGCCATTCGTGGTCGCGATGTTCGTGGGGATATGGATTGTCCGCGGGCTGGATGCCGCGCGTCAGTCGCAGCCCCCCGCCTTGTCGACGCCGGCGGTGCAGAACAGGCGGTAGATCAGCCCGACCAAATCGCGCGCCGCGTCGCTGCCCAACGCGTAATAGATCGTCCGCGAATCACGGCGAGTCGTGACCAGCCCGTCCTGTCGCAGTCGCGCGAGCTGCTGCGACAGATGCGCCTGGCGGATGCCCAGCTCCCGTTCGAGCTGTCCCACCGAGGCCTCGCCATGTGTGAGATGGCAAAGGACCATCAGCCGGTGCGGGTTGGCGATGCACCGCAGGAACTGTGCCGCGGTGGTCGCGTTTTGCATCATCGCATCGAGTTCAATCTCGGTTTCGCTGTCGACCGCCATCGTTTTCAGTTCGCCAGTCCGCAGCGAACCACCGGCTGCCAGGGGTGCGTGCTGACCCATTTCTTTGTCCCCGTAATCAAACTCTCTTTAACGAGACGAAGTATGGTCCGGTCGGCAACGATTTGGCAATATCAAAGACCTGATCCAGCGGTGGCAAAATGAGACCCAAGGGCTGAGCCGGTCGCGAAGCTCCCACGGCCTGCGCCGGCCAGGGACGGCCATGCGGTGAGCTTCAGGCGCCGATCAGCCCAAGCTCCGGGCTCGACGCCTCGGCCCGCAGCCGTTTCGGGATGCGGCCGGCAGCGCGGGCACCATACCCGGCCTCCACCGCTGCCCGCATCGCCGCCGCCATGCGCACCGGATCATGCGCCCGGGCGATCGCGGTATTGAGCAGAACCGCGTCGCAGCCGAGTTCCATCGCCAGCGTCGCGTCCGATGCCGTGCCGATCCCGGCGTCGAGCACCACGGGCACCGCGCTCTGCGCGCAGATTCGCTCGATATTGTAGGGGTTGGCGATGCCAAGCCCGGAGCCGATCGGCGATCCCAGCGGCATCACCGCTGCTGCCCCGAGATCGGCCAGCTTGCGGCAGAGGATGGGGTCGTCGGTGCAATAGGGCAGCACGGTAAAGCCGGCCTTCACCAATACGCCGGTCGCTTCGATCAGCAGTTCGGCGTCGGGATACAGGGTTTCCCGGTCGCCGATGATTTCGAGCTTGATCCAGTCGGTCTCCAGCGCCTCGCGCGCCAGTTCGGCGGTCAGCACCGCGTCGCGCACGGTCGAGCAGCCGGCGGTGTTCGGCAGCAGCCGGTAGCGCCCGCCCAGCGCGTCGAGCAGCGAGCCGCCATAGGCATCAAGGCTGATCCGCCTGATCGCCACGGTGACCAGCGACGGGTCGGCTGCCTCCAGCGCGTCAAGCAGCACCTGCTGGTTCGGATAGGCGCTGCTGCCCATGAACAGGCGCGAGCCGAGCCCGACGCCGGCAATCTCGAATCCGCTCATCTCAGCCTCCTCCGACTGCGCGAACGATCTCGACCTCGTCGCCCGGCATCAGACGCGTGCGTGCCCAGGCCGCCCGCGGCACCACGGCGGCATTCAGCGCCACTGCCAGGCCTTTCGTCTCGTGTAGCCCCTTCGCCTCCAGCAACGCGGCAATGCTCGCTGCAATCGGCTCAAACGTACCGTTCACCCGGATTTCCTCGCGATTCACGCCGCACTCCTGACCCGCGTGAACCGCTCGATGCCGAACGGGGCCATGCGCGGATCCAGCCTCTGTTCCAGGATCGTCGCCGCCATCGCTGCAGCTGTAACCGGGGTGAGCAGGATGCCGTTGCGGTGGTGCCCGGTGCAGAACATCAGCCCGGGCAGGGCGCTCGGCCCGAGCACCGGCGCATCGTCGCGCGAGCCGGGCCGGAAACCGACCCAGGTTTCCACCACGGTGAGGTCCTCGATGCCCGGCAATGCGCGCCAGGCGCCATCGAGCAGCGAATACAGCCCGCCGGCCGTGATCGCGCCATCGAACCCGCGCTCCTCGACCGTCGCACCGACGATCAGCAAGCCGCTCCGCCGCGGCACCAGATACGCCCGCGGCGCCCAGATCACATGACGCAGCAGGGGAGCCGCCGGATCCATCTGGACAGACAGCATCTGTCCCTTGATCGGGCGGACCGGCGGCAACGGCACCGGCAGATCAAACCCGGCGGACCAGGCGCCCGCCGCCAGCACGACCACATCGGCCTCGTGAACGCCCTCTTCTGTCACCACACCCCGTGCGCGGCTGGCATCGGTCTCGATCCGCAGCACAGGCATCCGCTCACGCAGCACGCCGCCCGCGCGCCGGAACGCTTCGGCCAGCGACGCCGTCGCGGCCCTGTTGTCCACCTGCCCGTCAGCCGGCGAGAATACAGCTCCCGCCAGTTGCGGCGCGAGATAGGGCTCGCGCGCTCGCGCCTCGGCCGGTGTCAGCCATTCAAGCTCGATGCCCTGGCGTTTCTGGAACTCCATGTCGTGCCGCAGCTTCGCGGCATCGTCACGGTTGAGGGCGATCAGCATCGTGCCCTCGCCGCGCAGCCCGACCGCCATGCCGGAGGCGGCCTCCAGTTCCGCCGCGAAATCCGGCCAGAGTGCCTGCGACTCCCGGTTGAGAACGCCGAGTGCCTGCTCGCCCGGCTCGGTTTCGCACCCCGCGGCAAGCATCCCGGCCGCAGCATGACTAGCGCCGCGACCGATCGTATCGCGCTCGAACACCGTGGCTTCGGCGCCGCGCTGCGCGAGGCGCCAGCCCAGGGCGAGCCCGATGATGCCGCCGCCGATGATGGCGACCTTCATAGTCTCACTCCGCTGCCTGATCCTCGACATAGATCTTGCTGCCGCCGTCGCGGAACTCGGCAGCCTTCTGCGCCAGACCCTCACCGCGGGCCACTTCGTCGCGAATGTCCTGGGTGATCTTCATCGAGCAGAATTTCGGCCCGCACATCGAGCAGAAATGCGCGACCTTGTGCGCCTCCTTGGGCATCGTCTCGTCGTGGAAGGCGCGCGCCGTATCAGGGTCGAGGCCGAGATTGAACTGGTCCTCCCAGCGGAACTCGAACCGCGCCCGGCTCACCGCATCGTCGCGCAGCTTCGCCGCCGGATGCCCCTTGGCGAGATCCGCCGCATGTGCCGCGAGCCGGTAGGTGATGACACCCGTCTTCACGTCATCGCGGTTGGGCAGGCCGAGATGCTCCTTCGGCGTCACGTAGCAGAGCATCGCGGTACCGAACCAGCCGATCATCGCCGCCCCGATTGCCGAGGTGATATGATCGTAGCCGGGCGCGATATCGGTGGTCAGCGGCCCGAGCGTGTAGAACGGCGCCTCGTGGCAGACTTCGAGCTGTTTTTCCATGTTTTCCTTGATCTTGTGCATCGGCACATGGCCGGGGCCTTCGATCATCACCTGGCAGCCCTTCGCCCAGGCGATCTTGGTCAGCTCGCCCAGGGTCTCCAGCTCGGCGAACTGTGCCGCATCATTGGCATCGGCGATCGAGCCGGGCCGCAGCCCGTCGCCCAACGAGAACGACACGTCATACTTGCGCATGATGTCGCAGATCTCGTCGAACTTCTCGTAAAGGAAGCTCTCGCGGTGATGCGCGAGGCACCAGCGCGCCATGATCGAGCCGCCGCGCGAGACGATGCCGGTCACCCGCTTCGCCGTCAGCGGCACATGCGCGAGCCGCACCCCGGCATGGATGGTGAAATAATCCACACCCTGCTCGGCCTGTTCGATCAGCGTATCGCGGAACACTTCCCAGTCGAGCTTGTCCGGATCACCGCCGACCTTCTCCAGCGCCTGGTAGATCGGCACCGTGCCGATCGGCACCGGCGAATTGCGCATGATCCAGGAGCGGATGTTGTGGATGTTCCGTCCGGTCGAGAGGTCCATCACCGTATCCGCGCCCCAGCGGATCGCCCAGACCAGCTTCTCGACCTCTTCTGCGGCTCCCGAGGTCACCGCCGAATTGCCGATATTGGCGTTGATCTTGACGAGGAAGTTGCGGCCGATGATCACCGGCTCCAGCTCGGGGTGGTTGATGTTTGCGGGAATGATCGCCCGCCCCGCCGCGATTTCGCTGCGGACGAATTCCGGCGTCACGAATTCGGGAACCGCCGCGCCGAACTGCTCGCCATCCGCCCGCCGCGTCGCCGCACCCTCGGCTGCTTTCGCCCGGCCGAGATTTTCGCGGTGGGCGACATAGATCATCTCCTCGGTGACGACCCCAGCCCGCGCGTATTCATACTGCGTCACCAGCGCGCCTTCCTTGCCGGCGAACACGGTCCGTCCGGCGGGGCAGGGGGGCACCAGCCGGTCCGGTGCCGCAAACCCATTGTCCTCCGGCTTCACCGTCCGGCCGGAGACGGCGTCGAACCCGCGCCGTCCGATCCACGCGCCGCGCACCTGTGGCAGGCCATTGTCGAGATCGAGGTTGAAATGCGGGTCGGTGAACGGGCCCGACGTGTCATAGATCCGGAATGGCGCCTCTCCCGCGCTCGGATGCAGGTCGATCTCGCGGAACGGCACGGCAATATCCGGCCGGTCGGTGGGCGAGGAAAAGACCTTCCGTGAGCCGGCGATCGGGCCGGTGGTAACGGTGGCTGGCTTGGACTGGACGTTCATGGCGCGCTCCTCGTAACAGGGACCACGCTTGGGCGTATGGTTCGGTCTGGTTGATCCCGTCCCTCCGCCGGCGCAACCCGGATCAGGTTCAAAGGGTTGCCGGACATCCAGCTCTCAGCGCCTGTGGGCGCACCCCTCGGTTTGGCTACGATGGGTCTCGCGGCGTCGCGAGTCAAGTGCGCTCCCGACTTGTCGGAATCCGAAACGTTTTGTTCACCTTTTCAGGCTATACAAATGAATGATTTCGGCATCACGGAGACCGACGATCGACATGAACGGTTCTACCCCGGCCCCCCTCCGGCACTCCCGCATCGGCCGCATCGGGCCTGATGCGCGGGCACGGGCCTTCGCTGCAGGGGGACTGCCGCCAGATCTCGCGATCGTCCTCAGCCGGCTCGGGTTCGGCCTTCTATCGATGCCGCGTCGGCTTCCGTTCCCCCGGTGCCCCATGGGATTGCCGTCGTGACAGCACGGGAAGCTTCATGTTCCGCCTTCGATCCCACGGAAATCGATCAACTGCGCGCGGCTCTGGCGCAGGCCACGACCGACCTCGCCCGCGATCTGCCCGCGGGCATGGCGCATCCGGCCGTGCAGAAATTCAATCGCGTCGCGGGTCTCGCGCTCGATGTCGCCGAACGTTCGATCGGGTGCGCCCGCCAGGCGCTTGACGACCTGAAGACCGTCCATCGCATTGCCCGGATCGGCAACTGGCGAATCGCCGCCGAGGACCGTCGCGCGACCTGGTCGGCCGATATGCACGAATTGTTCGGCACGGATCCCGTGTCGTTCATTCCGCATGAGGACACGCTGACCAGCCAGATGGACGAGGCCGACCGCGCCAGCTTCCTCGCGACCTTTGCGACCATTTTCGAAACCGGCGAGCCCGCCGCGGTGGAAGTCCGGCTCGATGGTTGCGGCGAGGGTGCGCGGCGCTGGTTCTGGATCGACATGCGACCGGAGACCAGCCCTGCCGGTGCGGTCATCGCCGTGCGCGGATTCTGCCAGGAAATCACCGACCGGAAGCTGGCGCTCGAGCGAATCCGCTTCATGACCTCGCATGACCCTTTGACCAGCCTCATCAATCGTGGGCATTTGTTGGAACGGCTCGACCAGGTGCTTGCGGAGGCACGGCGGCGCCGGGAAAACGTCGCACTGCTCACCTTTGACATCGACGATTTCAAGGGAATCAACGATCTTTTCGGCCATTCGGCGGCAGACGGCGTGCTCCGCGAGGTTGCCGCGCGGATCAGTCGCCAGGTTCGCGAAACCGATCTCGTTGCCCGCGTCGGCGGCGACGAATTCGTCGTGGTTGAAACCGGTTGCGAGGAGCCGGAGATTGTTGAAGCGCTGGCGCGGCGCCTGTTGCGTGCGATTGCCGAGCCGATCACCCTCGCCGATGGGCGTGAGATCGCCATTTCCGCGTCCGTGGGCATTGCATTGCATCCGTTCGACGGCATGACCTCCAGCGCGCTGCTCGCCCATAGCAGCCAGGCCCTGCATGTCACGAAAAAGGAACGGCCCAACAGCCTCGGTTTTTACGATGCCACGATCCAGTCGGAATGGCAGAAACGCCGGGTTCTGGAACAGGATCTCAGGCTGGCACTCCAGCATCGGGAATTGTCGCTGGTCTATCAGCCGATGATCTGCATGCGCACCACCCTGTGCAGCGGTTTCGAGGCGTTGCTGCGCTGGAACAGTCCGGTCCACGGTCCCGTCGCTCCCGATCTCTTCATTGGCCTCGCCGAATCCATCGGCCTCATGGAGGAGGTCGGTACATGGGTCTTGCGCGAGGCCTGTGCAGAGGCTGCACGTTGGTCGGTGCCGCTGACCGTGGCGGTTAACGTCTCGCCCATCCAGATCCAGCAAGGCGATCTCGCTGCAATCATTACCGACATCCTGCGCGAGACCGGTCTGCCGCCTTCCCGGCTCGAGATCGAGGTCACCGAATCCATGCTGATTCGCAATTTCGAGCGGGCTGTGGATACGTTGCAGCGGATCAAGTCGCTCGGCGTCGGCATCTCGATCGACGATTTCGGCACTGGCTATTCCTCGCTGGCAACGCTGCGCGCCTTTCCTTTCAACAAGCTCAAGATCGACCGCAGCTTTGTCCGCGATCTGGCCGAAGAATCGGAATCCCTTGCCATCGTCAATGCGGTCCTTGGCCTCGGGCGCGGGCTGCGTCTGCCCGTGGTGGTGGAGGGCGTGGAAACCGAGCGCCAGGCCGACATCCTGAGGGATTGCGGGGCCGATGAAATCCAAGGCTATCTTTTCGGGCGGCCATCGCCGATCTCCACCTACAGCGCGATCACCGATGCCATGCGCCCGCAGCACCGCTCCATCTCTATCCAGTGATCCAAAAAACACCATTGGCGCACGAGCATCTTTTCGCTTTGCCTGCCGAACCGCGTAGGCTATTTTAACAAATTATGAATATGGCTTTGCCGCGCCCGCCGAGGGTGACCGTCGAGATCGTTTTCAATTTCGTCTGCCCATGGTGTTATCTTGGAATTCACCGGTTCCAGCGCTTGCGCCAGAGTCGCCCCGACCTGCCGATCGTGACGACGTGGCGCCCGTTTCTCCTCAATCCGGATATGCCTCGCAGCGGTATCAGCCGCGCCGACTACACCGCACGTAAATTCGGCGACGAAGATCGCGCGCGGCGGTTTCACGCTGCCATTTCTACCATCGCCGCCGAAGACGGGCTTGACCTCGCTTTTCCGCGGATATCCCGAGCGCCGAGCACCGTCGATGCCCATCGTCTCGTCCGCTTCGCCCTCGAACACGGGGGATCGGCGGAGGGCGTGGTTCTCGATATCTTCCAAGCCTATTTCTCCGCCGGGCTCGACATCGGCAACACTGAAACCCTCGCCTCCATCGGCGCAGCAAATGGCCTGCGGCAGCTTGATGTCGCAGGTTTTCTCACGAGTGATCGGGCGATCGAGCAGATCCATGCCGATAATCTGTTTGTCCACCGTCTCGGCATCAACGGCGTCCCCTGTTTCATCATCGATGGCCAAACCGCGATCGCCGGCGCCCAGGAGCCCGACATTCTGGAACGCCTGATCGAACTTGCTGTGGCCGACGTTGCGAGCACCTGAGCCTCCCTTCCGCGGCGGCGCCGGGCGTGGCAGAACGGGGAAATGAAACGCCGTTTCCTGCTCGCAGCACTTCCGTGCGCCTCCGCCCTTGTCCGGCCGGCCCGCGCCGCCGGCTTCGAAGATTTCATCCATGAGCTCGAAGACCGGGCGCGCCGGGCAGGTGTTCCGTCTCATATCACCGTCGCCGCCCTGTCCGGCCTGAAACCGAACCAGGAGGTGATCCGGCATGAAACCCATCAGCCGGAATTCACCCTGACTTGGGCGCAATATAGTGCGCGCGTGGTCACCCAGACCCGCGTCGCCGCCGGAAAAGCGGCCTTCGCCGCGCATCGTGGGATTATCGAGCAAGTTCGCGCCCGCTTCGGCGTCGCTGCCGCGCCGATCATGGGCATCTGGGGGATCGAGACCGATTTCGGCCATTATCAAGGCGATTTCAACGTGATCGACGCCCTTGCAACACTCGCCTGGTACAAGAACAGTTCCTATTTCGGCCGCGAGGCCATCGCTGCAATGCGCATCGTCTCGCGCGGCGATGTTCGTCTTTCCGAACTGCGTGGCTCCTGGGCCGGAGCCATGGGGCAGCCGCAATTCATGCCGAGCATCTATCTCAGCACTGCGGTCAGCTATTCAGGTCATGGTCAGCCGAATATCTGGACCAGCGTACCCGACACCATGGCCTCGATCGCCAATTACATGCGCAAGTCGCACTGGCGGCTCGGCCTGCCATCGAGCGAGCCGGTGCTTGTCCCGCCGCATCTCAACGCCGCGCTGGCCGGGCGCGACCACGTGCTGCCGCTGGCGCAGTGGCAGGCGCTCGGCGTTCATCGCCTGGCGCCGGCCCGTCACCTGCCGGCGAACACGCCGGCCTCGTTGCTGCTGCCTGATGGCCCCTCCGGCGAAGCCTTCCTCGCCTTTGGCAATTTCCGCGCGATCCGCAGCTATAATCCATCCGATCTCTACGCTCTCGCGGTTGGCGAACTCGGCCGCCGGATTCTCGCATGACCCGCCTGGGACTGAAGCTGGCCGCCCTGCTGGCGCTTACCGGCTGCACCCGGCCATTGCATCACCCCGCACCGGGGCAGCATGCCCGCTTCACGATCGGAAAGCCGTATGATGCCGGCGGCCAATGGCATTATCCGCGCGTCTTCGGCCGCTATGACCGGACTGGTCTTTCCACCGTGATCCCATCCGGGCCTGCGCGGCTTACCGCGGATGGCGAGGTCTATCGCGCCGGCAGCCTGACTGCCCAGAGTCCGGTCCTGCCACTGCCCTCGATCGTGCGGGTTACCAACCTGGATAACGGCCGCAGCCTGACCGTCCGCGTGAACGACCGTGGGCCGATGCAGGCCGGACGCATCATTGCGGTCACGCCCCATGTCGCCCGGCGCCTCGGAATGCCGGCCAACGGTCTCGCCGAGGTCCGCGTCCGGCTGCTCGCCGGTCGGTCCTCCGCCTTGCAGGACCGGCTCGGCGCCGGCCCACATCTCAGCGCAGCACCGGTCAGCTCGGTTGCGGCCGCCGCCCTGCCGCCGCCGCCCGGCGCTACTGGAACGGCCGGCACCGCCATCAGCACCGCCGCTCACCCTGTCATGCAGCACCGCCATTCCGGCGCGGCCGCTCATCTTTCAGGTAACGTGCGCATCGGCCGGCCTTCGCCCGGCCCGCTCTATGTCGAGATTCCCGGCTTCGGCTCGAGCGCGGACGCGATGAACCTGCAGGCCCGCCTTTCCGGGATGCCGGGTTCAGTCGTTCCGCAATCCTCCGGTGGACGCACGCTCTACTCGCTTCGCCTTGGCCCCTATGACAGCGTGCCCGCTGCCGATGCTGCTCTGCGTTCGTTGCTCGACCGTGGCATTGCCGGCCCCGGGATTGTGGTTCGGTGAGCCCGCAGGGCGTTTTCATCACGATCGAGGGCGGGGAAGGGGCCGGCAAGTCGACACAGATCGCCCGCCTTGCCGACCGGCTCCGCGCCGCCGGGCATGAGGTTCTCACCACCCGCGAGCCGGGCGGCACACCGGGGGCAGAGGCGATCCGCGCGCTGATGCTCGACCCCGCGCGCCATTTTGCCCCGCTTGCAGATACGCTGCTGGTCTTTGCCGCCCGTGCCGATCATGTCGCCGCGGTTATTCGCCCGGCGCTCGAACGCGGCGCCGTGGTCCTGTGCGACCGTTTCACCGATTCCACCATGGCGTATCAGGGCTACGGCCTCGGCGTGGGGCGGACGACGATCGCGACTCTCGAGACGATGATCGATCTGACCCCCGATCTCACCCTGATCCTTGATCTGCCTGACGCCGCCGCCCGCGCGCGGCTCGCCCGCCGCGGCAGCGCCACCGATCGCTACGAACAATTTGATGCCGAATTCGCCGCCCGGGTTGCTGCCGGCTTTCGCGCCATTGCCGCCACTGCGCCGGAACGCTGTGTCGTGGTCGATGCGGCCGGTGGGATCGAGGAGATCACCGACGCACTTGCCGCCCTCATCCGCGCCCGGCTCGGCCTCGCCATCGCCTGATGCTGCCGCCTCGCGCCAATCCCGAGATTCTGGGTCATGATAGCGCCGTAACAGAGCTTTTCCGCGCCGCGACCGGCACGCGGCTGCATCATGCCTGGCTGATCGCCGGCCCCCCGGGGATCGGCAAGGCGACGTTGGCCTTCCGCTTCGCCCGCTGGTTGCTCGCTGGCGCCCGCACGCCGGACCTGTCGCTGCCGGCGCGAGATCCCGCTTTCCGCCGCATCGCAACCGGCGCGCATGCCGATCTGCTGGTGATCGAGCGCCGTTACGACGAGAAGCGCAAACGGATGCAGGGTGAAATCGTGGTCGACACGGTTGCCGCTGCTGGCCGCTTCCTGCGGCTGACGCCGGGTGAGGGGGGCTGGCGCGTTGTCATCGTCGATGGTGCCGAGGCGCTGAACCGCAATGCCGCCAATGCCTTGCTCAAGCTGCTCGAAGAGCCGCCGGCGCGGGCGATCTGGCTGCTGGTCTGCCACGCCCCGGGCCGGCTGCTGCCCACCATCCGCAGCCGCTGCCGCCGGCTCGATCTCGACAAGCTGCCAACCGAAACCCTCAGCCTCCTGCTTGCCGCCGATCTGCCAGATCTTCCCGCCGAACGCCGCACGGCCCTGGCCACGCTGGCGGAAGGCTCGATCGGCCGTGCGCTCTCGCTCGCCGATGCCGATGGCCTTGCGCTGGCCGGCCTCGTTGGCGAGGCGCTCGCCGGGCCGCTCCCACCCGCGCGCGCCGCCTCCATCGCCGATACGATCGCCCGTGCCGATGACGGGTTTGCCACCTTCGCCGAACTGCTGCGCGCAGCACTGGCCACCGAAACCCGCGCCGCCGCCCGCGCTGACCCGTCCAACGCGCTTGATGGCCGCGCCCGGCTCTGGCAGGAGTTCGGCAGGATCGCGGCGGAAGTCGACGGTCTCAATCTCGACCCGCGTGCGGCGGTTCTGACCATGCTCCAGCTTCTCCGAGTGCCATGACCCGAAAATTCTACATCACGACCCCGATCTACTACGTGAACGGCGCGCCCCATATCGGCCACGCCTACACCTCGGTCGCCGCCGACGCGCTCGCCCGCTTCAAGCGGCTGGACGGGTTCGACGTCCATTTCCTGACGGGCACCGACGAGCATGGCCAGAAGGTTGAGGCCACTGCCCGCGCGAACAACATCGCCCCGCAAGAGTTCACCGACCGCATCGCTGGCGAGTTCCGTGCCATGGCGCAGGCGATGAACATCTCGAACGACGATTTCATCCGCACCACCGAGCCGCGCCACATCCGCTCCTGCCAGGCAATCTGGCAGGCGATCGAGCGGTCAGGGGCCATCGAACTCGGCCATTACGAGGGCTGGTACGCCGTCCGCGATGAGGCCTTTTACGACGAGAGCGAACTCGTCACCGGCGCCGACGGCATCAAGCGCTCGCCCTTCGGCGCGCCGGTGGAGTGGGTGCGCGAACCATCCTATTTCTTCAAACTCAGCACATTTCAGGATCGTCTTCTGCAATTGTATGAAGACAACCCGGATTTCATCCAGCCCTCTTCCAGTCGCAACGAGGTACTCTCCTTCGTTCGCTCCGGCCTGCGTGACATCTCGATCAGCCGCACCAGCTTCAAATGGGGCATTCCGGTGCCCGGCGCGCCCGATCACGTGATGTATGTCTGGATCGATGCGCTGACCAACTACCTCACCGCCTGCGGCTATCCGGACATGGACGCGCCGCTGATGAAATACTGGCCGGCGGACCTGCACCTGGTCGGCAAGGAAATTACCCGCTTCCACGCCATATACTGGCCCGCAATGCTGATGGCCGCTGGCCTGCCGACGCCGCGCCGCATCTTCGCCAATGGCTGGTGGACGATCGAGGGCGAGAAGATGAGCAAGTCGCTCAACAACGCCCTGGCCGTCGAGCCGCTGATCGCCGAATTCGGGCTTGACCAGCTCCGCTTCTGTCTGCTGCGCGAAATGCCTTTCGGCAATGACGGCAATTTCTCCCGCCGTTCGGTGATCACGCGGATCAATGTCGAGCTCGCCAACGATCTCGGCAATCTCGCCCAGCGCACGCTCTCCTTCATCGCCAAGAATGCCGGTGCCGCAGTGCCCGAAGCTGGCCCCGCAAGCGAGGCCGATCATGCGCTGCGGGCCATCGCCGATGGTCTGCCTGACCGCATGCGCGAGGCAATGGATCGGCTGGCCTATCAGGAGGCGATCGAGGAGGTCTGGAAACTGGTGCGCGCCGCCAATGCGTATATCGACCACCAAGCCCCCTGGGCCTTGCGCAAGACTGATCCGGACCGGATGCGGACCGTGTTGAGGGCCCTCTGCGAGGTGCTGCGCGTCGTCGGTCTTCTGTTGCAGCCCTTCATGCCGGAGAGCATGGCGAAATTGCTGGACCAGCTTGCCGTCCGGGCCGACCGGCGTGACTTCGCATCACTGGCGATACCGCTCGACACCGGTGCTGCGCTGCCGGCGCCATCGGGCCTGTTCCCCCGGATCGTCGAAGCAGCGTCCTGAGGCTCGCGGCCTCAGCCGGGCGCAAGCCGGGTGGGGCAGGGGGCGCGACAAGCCGGGACATGTCCCGATCCGGTGGGATCGGATGGTAGTCTAGTCACCTGTGAAAAATCGAACTTTGCTGATCTAGTCATGACTTTTTAGCGGCGGGCAATATTGGGATTTGCAAGGTGTGGGAGACCTGAGTGGAAA